>DAIDBG010000306.1 GCA_027310225.1 bacterium
GTATGGCGGTGTGAGCGTCCGAATCGAACCGCGCCGCCTTGAAGTTGGTCGGCAGCCTGACTTGCAGCACATTGACCTTTTCCCCCGGCGGGCGAATAGCCTGCGGGTCCGGACTGCACAGCGTCATCAGCTTGGGATCGAAGCTGTCCCAGACCGCGGGATCCGTATACGCGCTTCTGCACGCATCCGCATCAAGTCCGGGAATGCGTTTCAAGTAAGGTAGCGGCGGCATGTTCATGATTGACATGCAGGGAATCCTGGCTTTGGCCACCGCTTCCATCAGTTCGCGCACGCCGGGCGAACGATACTGGGGCTCCTGCATGGCCAATCCGACAAGATCATAGTCAGCCGGATTGATCGCTCCCGGACCGTCGGCGGACAATGTGCCCGGCAGTTTCCGCGAATCAATCTCGACGGGCCCTTCCCTGCCTTTGACCGGCAACCGCACCCGGATGCCTTCCCTGTTGATCAACTCCACCTCGGCGGGCAGGCAGACCAGCTTCAGTGTATGGCGCGCGAACAGAAGCTTGGCCGCCAATAACGAGCCGTAAGATGCGCCCAGGATCAGAATCTTGTAAGTGGTGTGCATTCAAAACCTCATCTTCTTAGTTGGCCGAACAGATTCCTTTCGTACACCATGACGGTGTCGCCTTCCAGCGTGCCGAAACCGGCCTTGCCGCCGTGCTCAAAGCGCAGCCACCGGCTCACCGTACCTGCCTCCTTAGCAGAATTTTATGATGTGGAATTTTTCTCCATGCTTTGGGATGAGGATATCACGATTTGAGCGGGCTTTCACAAACGCCGGATTTTTAACCAGAATCTGGCAAATATTCAGTAGGTTAACTTGACAAAGGCGGAGGCCGTCTTTAGACTGCGCCCCTTCCCGTGGCGAGTTAGCTCAGTGGTTAGAGCAGCGGAATCATAATCCGTGGGTCCGGGGTTCAAATCCCTGACTCGCCACCATTTTTACTCCGAAAGCGGGTGGCGTTGCGCCTCGAAGCCTGCTTGAGACCGCAGTTGAAGTATTTGATTACATTATGTTACTGTGGCCCGATGCGGAGATGGGCGTGGGCCGGCTTGCTGGCTTTGGCGATGACTGGGGCAAGCTCTGCGCAGGTGGCGCGTCAATTACCCGCAAACGGCAAGCTCGGCGAATTGATCGGGCAGCCACGGCAACCCTTCCCGTTGCTCCGGATCGGCAACCAGATCCTGCGCCTGGCGCCCGGCGGGCGCCTCTACGATCAGCAGAACCGCTCGATTGTGCATGGCTCTCTGCCAGAGTGGGCCTACGTCCTGTTCCTCGTGGACCCGAACGGCGACGTTTCGCAGCTCTATCTATTGCGGGCTGACGAACTGGAACTGCTTGAGCGCACGCTCCAGCGCTAGGGAGTTTGTCGGACGCGGCCCCGGCAAACTCCTGATGCAAAACCAGCACCAGGAAAAACGCAAAAGAAGATGACGGAGATGCGAATTCACCCTTGCTTTTCTTCACGTTCGATCGCTCCGGATGAATTTCTCTCCGAAGGGTCGGCCGATTTTGCCGCGGGCAGGCGGTGCGGGCCGTCGGGTCCGGCAGGCTGCTAGCCCGGCACTTCCTTGCCCCACCGTGCCGCGCAAGCTGTACATCAGGACTTTCGGCTGCCAGATGAACGAGTACGACTCGGGCAGGATGGCCGACGTCCTGCGCACCGCGCACGGCATGGAAAGGACCGATGATCCCGCCGCGGCCGATGTGATCCTGTTCAACACGTGCTCGGTGCGCGGGAAGGCACAGGAGAAGGTATTCACCGATCTCGGGCGCGTCAAGCACTACAAGCGCGCCAATCCGGACCTGGTGATCGGCGTCGGCGGCTGCGTCGCCAGCCAGGAAGGCGCAGCGATCGTGGCACGCGCACCGTACGTTGATCTGGTGTTCGGGCCGCAGACGCTGCACCGCCTGCCGCAAATGATCGAGGCGCGCCGCGCGAGCGGCAAGCCGCAGGTGGACGTTTCCTTCCCCGAAATCGAGAAGTTCGACAGCCTGCCGCCGGCGCGCGCGGAGGGCGCGACCGCGTTCGTGTCGGTGATGGAGGGATGCAGCAAGTACTGCACGTTCTGCGTCGTGCCCTACACGCGCGGCGAGGAGGTATCGCGTCCGTTCGAGGACGTGCTCACCGAAGTGGCGGAACTCGCGCAGCAGGGAACCCGGGAAGTCACGCTGTTCGGCCAGAACGTCAACGCCTATCGCGGCGCGATGCCGGGCGGCGACAACGCCGATCTCGCGCTGCTCCTCGAGTACGTGGCGGAGATTCCCGGCATCGAGCGCATCCGGTTCACCACCTCTCACCCGAAGGAATTCACCCAGCGCCTGATCGATGCCTACGGCAGGATCCCGCAGCTCGCGGATCACGTGCACCTGCCGGTGCAGGCGGGGTCCGACCGGGTGCTGGCGGCGATGAAACGCGGCTATACCATATCGGAGTACCAGTCCGTCGTGCGCCGGTTGCGCGCGCGGCGGCCCGGAATCTCGGTCTCTTCGGATTTCATCGTCGGCTTTCCGGGCGAGACCGAAGCCGATTTCGAGGCCACGCTGAAGCTGGTGGAAGAAGTGGGATTCGATGCGAGCTTCAGCTTCATCTACAGCCGGCGTCCCGGCACGCCCGCCGCAGAGCTGCCGGACGATACGCCCTACGCGGCAAAGCTCGCGCGGCTGCACCGGCTGCAGGCGAGGATCAACGATCAGGCGCTGGCGATCAGCCGCGGCATGGTCGGCACGCGCCAGCGGGTGCTCGTGGAAGGCGCCGCCAGGAAGGATGCGGCCGAGCTCTCCGGCCGCACGGCGAACAACCGCGTGGTCAACTTTGCCGGGCCGCAGCGCCTGCTCGGCGAGTTCGCCGACGTCATGATCACCGCCGCGCTGCCGCACTCCCTGCGCGGCGAGATGCCCACCGAGCCTGTCTCCAGGGCCCTCGCGGATAGGTCCTCAGCTTGAAGCCCGTCGAAATCGTCTTCACGCCGGTGGACAATCAGCGCCTTGCCAGCCTGTGCGGCGTGCTCGACGAGAACCTGAGGCAGATCGAGACCGCGCTCGACGTCAGCATCGCGCGCCGCGGCGAGCGTTTCGCGCTGACCGGCAAACCGGGCCAGACCCGCCTCGCGGCGCAGGTCCTGCAGGCGTTCTACGATCAGGCCGGGGCGGGGCTTACGCTGGAGGACGTGCAGCTCGGGCTGATCGAAGCGGCGAACCCGCGCAAGGCTCCGGCGCCCGAGGGAAGCCCGGCGCTGATCACGCGGCGGCAGGACCTGCACGGGCGCACGCCGCGCCAGGTGCAGTACCTGCAGAACATCCTTTCCCACGACCTCACCTTCAGCATCGGCCCGGCCGGCACCGGCAAGACCTATCTCGCGGTAGCGTGCGCGGTGGACGCGCTCGAGCGCGATGCGGTGAAACGCATCGTGCTGGCGCGCCCGGCGGTGGAGGCCGGCGAGCGGCTGGGATTCCTGCCCGGCGACATGGCGGCGAAGGTTGATCCCTACCTGCGCCCGCTCTACGACGCGCTCTACGACCTGATGGGCTACGACAAGGTGGCGAAGATGCTCGAGCGCGGCGCGATCGAGATCGCGCCGCTCGCCTTCATGCGGGGCCGCACGCTCAACCACTCCTTCATCATCCTGGACGAAGCGCAGAACACCACGCCGGAGCAGATGAAGATGTTCCTCACCCGCATCGGCTTCGGCAGCAAGGCGGTGGTGAACGGCGACATCACCCAGATCGATCTCGCGCGCGGGCAGAGGAGCGGGCTGATTGACGCGCAGGACGTGCTCAGGAAGGTGCGCGGCATCGCCTTCACCCACTTCGACGCGGAGGACGTGGTGCGGCACCCCCTGGTGCAGCGCATCGTCAACGCCTATCAACAGCACCCGAAAAACCGGCAGGGCAAAGGGGCCTAGACTGGGGCTCGCCGTGCAATACGCGGTCGCTGCGCGCAACCTTCCCTCGCCCGGACAACTCAGGCGCTGGGCGCGCGCAGCGCTCGAGTGCGACGCTCGCATCACGGTGCGCATCGTCGGCAGCGGGGAAGCGCGGGCCTTGAACAGGGATTTCCGCAGGAAGGATCATCCGACCAACGTGCTCACCTTCGTGATGCGCGAAGCACCGCGGCTGGAGGGCGACCTCGCCCTGTGCGCGCCGGTCATCGTGCGCGAGGCGCGCAGCCAGGGAAAGAGCGTGGCCGCCCACTACGCGCACCTCGTGGTGCACGGCGTGCTGCACCTGCAGGGCTACGACCACGAGACCGGCCGCGAGGCGCGCGCGATGGAGCGGCGGGAATCCCGGATCGTGACGCGCCTCGGCTACCCCGACCCGTATGGAGCGAGTCATGCGTAATGGGTAATAGGCAAACAGCCCCTTCTCGCGCTTCACTCATTACCATTACCCATCACTCATCACCCGTCACCAGACCCATGGCCAACGACCGACCTGCCAACAAGGCATCGCTCCTCGATCGCATCGGCGCGTGGCTCGCGCGCGAGCCCGAGGACCGGGAGGAGCTGGTCGAGCTGCTGCGGGCCAGCTACGAGCGCAACCTGCTCGACGCGGACGCGCTGGCGATGATCGAGGGCGTGCTGCAGGTCTCGGAGATGCAGGCGCGTGACATCATGGTGCCGCGCTCGCAGATGGACGTGATTGACATCAACGAGTCTCCGGACCGGTTCATCCCGACGGTGATCCAGACCGGGCACTCCCGCTTCCCGGTGATCGGCGCAAACAAGGACGACGTGATCGGCATCCTCCTCGCGAAGGACCTGCTGCGTCATTACGCCGGCGAGGAGGAATTCAGCGTGCGCGAGATGCTCCGCCCGGCGGTGTTCATACCCGAATCCAAGCCGCTCAACGTGCTGCTGAAGGAATTCCGCAAGAACCGCAACCACATGGCGATCGTGGTGGACGAGTACGGCGGCGTGGCGGGGCTGGTCACGATCGAGGACGTGATCGAGCAGATCGTCGGCGACATCGAAGACGAATACGACTTCGATGACGTGGAGGACAACATCGTTCCCGAGAAAGGCGGGCAGTACCGGGTGAAGGCGCTGACCGAGATCGCGGACTTCAACGCCGCGTTCGGCACCAGTTACAGCGACCAGGACTTTGACACCGTCGGGGGACTGGTGACGTCGCGCTTCGGCCGCGTGCCCAAGCGCGGCGAGCAGGTGAGCCTCGACAACCTCACCTTCAAGGTGCTGCGCGCCGACAGCCGCCGGCTGCACCTGCTGCAGGTCGCCAAGAAAAAACTGTGATGAACGCCGAATGAGGGGTGCAGAGTGGTGAGCGACGAAATAGCAAACAAGATGGGCCGTTTACGCGTTTTTGCGCTCATCCTTCATCACTCATCATTCATTACTGCTTTTGTCCTCGGCGCGGCCGCGGTCGCGGGTTTCGCGCCGTTTTATTTCTTTCCGCTGCCCATCCTCACGCTCGCCGCGCTGTTCGCGCTGTGGCAGGCGGCGGACGCGCGCAGGGCGGCATTGGCCGGATATGCCTACGGACTCGGGTTCTTTCTGTTCGGGGTGTCGTGGGTTTACGTCAGCATGAACGATTTCGGCGGGATGCCGGCGCCGCTCGCGGCGCTGGTGACCCTGCTGTTCTGCATGTTCCTCGCGCTGTTCCCGGCCGCCGTGGGCTATTTCACCCGCGCGTTGCCGGCACCGCGACCGGTGCAGTTGGCGCTGCTCGCGCCGGCGCTCTGGACGCTTGCCGAGTGGCTGCGCGGCTGGGTGCTAACGGGATTTCCGTGGCTTGCGGCGGGCTATTCGCAGACGCCCGCGAGCCCACTCGCCGGCTACGCGCCGGTGCTCGGTGTCTACGGCGTCACCCTTTCCGCCGCCGTCACCGCCGGGCTGCTCGTGGTGCTGTGGCTGCGCCTCACGAACCATGATGAACGCGGAACGACGAGTGCGAAACGAAAGCTCCGCTTCACATGGCGAAGCGCCGCTCATTATTCCTCCTTCCTCATGGTCGCGATCTGGCTCGGCGGCTGGGGCCTGAAGCAGGTTGAGTGGACCGAGCCCGCCGGCGCGCCGGTCACGGTGAGCCTGCTGCAGGGCAATGTCGCGCAGGACCTCAAGTGGCGCCCGGACCGCCTGCGCTCGACGCTCGACGCCTACCGGAGGCTTGCCGAGAGTTCCACAGGCCGCCTCATCGTTTTTCCGGAGACCGCCCTGCCGCTGTTCCTCGACCAGTTGCCGCCGGACTATCTCTCGGCCCTGGCCGGGCGCGCGCGCCGCAACGGCGGCGACATCCTGATCGGCGTGCCGGAACGCCTCGCGAGCGGAGAATACTTCAACAGCGTGCTCTCCTACGGCAGCGCGCCCACCCAGACCTACCGCAAGTCGCATCTCGTTCCGTTCGGCGAGTTCATTCCGCTGCGCCCGTGGCTCGCCGGCATCGTCGGCAGGCTCGCCATCCCGCTGCAAGACTTCGCGCGCGGCGCCGACGACCAGAAGCCGCTGGCGGTGGCGGGACAGCGGGTGGCGGTCAACATCAGCTACGAGGTCGTGTTCGGCGAGGAGATCATCCGCCAGCTGCCCGAGGCCACCCTGCTCGTCAACGTCAGCAACGTCGCCTGGTTCGGCCGCTCGATCGCGCCGCAGCAGCAGCTGCAGATCTCCCAGACGCGCGCGCTGGAGACCGGGCGCACCATGCTGCGCGCAACCAATACCGGCGTCACCGCGGCGATCGATCCGCACGGCGAAGTGATCGCCAGCGTCCCCGAATTCGTCGCCGCGACACTGACGCTCACGGTCCAGGGCTACAGCGGCGCCACGCCCTACGTGCGCTGGGGAAACTACGCGGTGCTCGCGCTCATCCTGGCTCTGCTGGCCGCGGCGTACCGGGCCCGCTCCCGCACCGCGCGCTCCGCCTAGGAGTTTGTCGGACTTTGTCCCGACCCACTCCTTCGAAACCCTGTAAAATTCGCGGCTTAGGCGCCGCGATGCTGACCTTCCAGCAGATCATACTGAGGCTCAACGAGTACTGGGACTGGCACGGCTGCGTGCTGCTGCAGCCGTACGACATGGAGATGGGCGCGGGCACCTTCCACACCGCGACCTTCCTGCGCGCGATCGGGCCGGAGCCGTGGAACGCCGCCTACGTGCAGCCCTCGCGCCGGCCCAAGGACGGGCGCTACGGCGAGAACCCCAACCGCCTGCAGCACTATTACCAGTACCAGGTGGTGATGAAGCCCTCGCCCGGAAACTTCCAGGAGCTTTATCTGGGCTCGCTCAAGAACGCCCTCGGCATAGACCCGCGCAGGAACGACATCCGCTTCGTGGAGGACGACTGGGAGTCGCCCACGCTCGGCGCGTGGGGCCTGGGCTGGGAAGTGTGGCTGAATGGCATGGAGATCACGCAGTTCACCTACTTCCAGCAGGCGGGCGGCCTCGATTGCAGGCCGGTGCTGGGCGAGCTCACCTACGGGCTCGAGCGCCTGGCGATGTACCTGCAGGGCAGGGAGAGCGTCTTCGATCTCACCTGGGTGGACGGCGTCAGCTACGGCGACGTTTACCTGCAGAACGAGCGGGAGCAGTCGCAGTACAACTTCGATCTCGCCAACACCGACATGCTGTTCCAGCACTTTGGCCAGTTCGAATCCGAGGCGAAGCGGCTGGTCGAGGCGCGGTGCGTGCTGCCGGCTTACGAGATGGTCCTCAAGTGCTCCCACACCTTCAACCTGCTCGATGCGCGCGGCGCGATTTCGGTCACCGAGCGCGCCGCCTACATCGGCCGCGTGCGCCATCTCGCGCGCCTGGTGGCGCAGGCCTACCACGCGTCGCGCGAGGCGCTCGGCTTCCCCATGCTGAAGCCGGCGGAGCAGAAAAAAACCCGCGCCTGACCGACGATGCCGAAGAAGCACGAAAAAACGCCCGCCTCCGCGACCCTGCTCGTCGAGCTGCTGACGGAGGAGCTTCCCCCGAAGCCTCTGCCGGCGCTGTCCGAGGCGTTTGGCTCCATCCTGCTGGCCGGCCTCGCCAGGGAAAAGTTCCTTACCGGAGAAGCTTCGGCCCGGACGTTCGCGACACCGCGGCGGCTCGCCGTTTCGATCCCCGGCGTGCCCGGCAAAGCCCCGGATCGCGAGACGGAAGTTCCCGGGCCCTCCGTCAAGGCGGCGCTCGATGCCGGCGGCAATCCCACGCCCGCGCTCGTCGGCTTCGCCAGAAAAAATGGCGTGGACGTCAAGAATCTGGTCCAGATCGAGACGCCGAAAGGCAGAGCGTTTGCCTGCCGCACGGTCGTTGCGGGAGCGCGGCTTGACGCCATTCTTGCGCGCGGCGTGCAGGAAGCGCTCGTGCGGCTGCCGATCCCCAGGATCATGCGCTGGGGCTCGGGCGAGGCCGGATTCGTGCGGCCAGTGCACGGATTGGTAATGATGCACGGCTCGCGCGTTGTTCCCGGCGAGGTTCTGGGCATCAAGAGCAACAACCAGACTCTCGGTCATCGGTTCCTGGGCACGAAGCCGATAACGCTCCGGCACGCCGACGATTACGAGCGCGCACTCCGCGAGGAGGGCAGGGTCATCGCCAGCTTCCCCGTGCGCCGGGACGAAATCGCGAAAGAACTCACCCAAGCCGCCGGCAGCGCCGCAACGTCGGTCGCCGACGACGCGCTGCTGGATGAAATCGCGGCGCTGGTGGAGGAACCCACCGTCTATGCCGGTGAATTCAGCGCCGAATTCCTCACCGTGCCGCAGGAGTGCCTGATTCTGTCCATGCAGCAACACCAGAGGTACGTGCCGCTGCGCGCCAAGGAAACGGGAAGGCTTCTCCCCCGTTTTCTTTTCGTCTCCAACATTGACGCCGGGGATCCGCGCGAAATCATTCACGGCAACGAGCGCGTGCTGCGCGCGCGGCTCGCGGACGCGAAGTTCTTCTACGACCAGGACCGCAAGATCCGGCTCGAGGCGCGCGTGCCGCGCCTCGCGCACGTGGTCCACCACCACAAGCTCGGCAGCCAGCTCGAGCGCGTGGAGCGCATCCAGCTGCTTGCGGGCAGGATCGCGCGCCAGACCGGCGCCGATCCGCTGCTCGCGGAGCGCGCAGCGTGGTTGTCCAAGGCCGACCTGCTGACCGAAATGGTCGGGGAATTCCCCGAGCTGCAGGGAACCATGGGGCGCTACTACGCCCTGCACGACGGGGAGCCGGAGGCGGTTGCCGGCGCCGTCGCGGACCATTACCGGCCGCGGTTTGCGGGCGACGATCTGCCGAACGGCGGGACGGCGCTGGCAGTCGCGCTCGCCGACAAGCACGACGCGCTGGCGGGCATCTTCGGCATCGGCCTCGCCCCCACCGGCGACAAGGATCCTTTCGCCCTGCGACGGGCCGCGCTGGGGGTCGTGCGCATCCTCGTGGAACGCAAGCCCCCGCTCGCGCTGGACGCCCTGATCGCCGATGCCGCGGCGGGCTTCGCGGCCGGCAGGCTCGCCCGCCCCGAAGCGGACAAGGTGCGGGAATTCGTGCTCGACCGGCTGCGCGGCTACCTGCGCGACCGGGGTTTCGAGGTGAACGAGATCGAGGCGGTCGTGAGCCAGAACCCCTCGCGCCTGGATCTCGTGATACCCAGGCTGAAGGCGGTCCAGTCCTTCAGGAAGCTGCCGGAGGCGGAGGCCCTCGCGAGCGCCAACAAGCGCATACGAAACATTCTGCGCCAGGCAAAGGACGCCATCCCTCCCGCACCTGACCCGGATCACCTGCCCGAAGAAGTCGAAAAGACGCTTTACGGCATGCTCCAGACGATCGAGCCGGCCGTCGAATCCGAAATCGCGCGTAACGACTTCGGCGCAGCGCTTCAAAGACTGGCTACGATGCGCGGCAACGTTGATCGGTTCTTCGATCAGGTCATGGTGATGGCGGATGACGCGGCATTGCGCAGAAATCGCCTCGCGTTATTGTCCCGCCTCAATCACCTGATGAACCGCGTCGCGGACCTCTCGAGGCTCGCCGCCTGAGAATCCGTGATGAATGATCACCCGTCACCCAAATGAAGCTCGTCATCCTCGACCGCGACGGCGTCATCAACTACGACAGCGCCGCCTACATCAAGGGCCCCGATGAGTGGAAGCCCCTCCCGGGCAGCCTCGAGGCGATCGCACAGCTCACCCAGTCGGGCTTCCACGTCGTGGTGGCCACCAATCAGTCGGGCGTCGGGCGCGGGCTGTTCGAGATGGCGACCCTCAACGCCATCCACGACAAGATGCACCGCGCCGCAGGCCAGGCGGGCGGGCGCATTGACGCCGTGTTCTTCTGTCCCCATGCCCAGAACGCCGGCTGCGGCTGCCGCAAGCCGAAGCCCGGCCTGCTGGAGGAGATCGGCCGGCGCTTCAACACCAGTCTCAAGGGCGTGCCGTGCATCGGCGATGCGCTGCGCGACCTGGAGGCCGCCTCCGCGGTCGGCGCGCAACCGATCCTCGTGCTCACCGGCAAGGGCGCGCGGACGCAGCGTGAAGGCGGGCTGCCGGCGGGCACCCGCGTCTTCCCCGATCTCGCCGCGGCCGTGAAGTCCCTCATCAGATGATCGTCCTCCGGTCGTCGCTGTTCGCGCTGTTCCAGATTGTCGTCACCCCGCTGTTCACGCTGATCGCGCTCCTCACTTTCCCTTTCCCGCTGCTCACGCGCTACCGCATCATCTCCGCGTGGGCCCGGCTGATGCTGGCCGCAGCGGAAAGGATCTGCGGCATCCGCTACCGCGTGCACGGCGCGGAAAACATTCCCCCGCCGCCGTTCATCGTGCTCGCCAAGCACCAGTCGGCGTGGGAGACGCTCGCCTTCCAGGAGATCTTCCCGCCGCAGGTGTGGGTGGTGAAGCGCGAGCTGCTGTGGGTGCCGTTCTTCGGCTGGGGGCTGGCGATGCTGTCACCGATCGCGATTGACCGCGACGCGGGGCCGCACGCGCTGCGCCAGATGCTCGAGCAGGGACGCGAGCGCCTGGCGCGCGGGTTCTGCATCGTGATCTTTCCGGAAGGCACGCGCGTCGCGCCGGGCACGCGCCGCGAGTACCAGGTCGGAGGCGCCTGGCTCGCCGTCAAGACCGCAACCCCGGTGCTGCCCGTGGCGCACAATGCGGGCGAGGTGTGGCGCCGCCAGGCGTTTCTCAAGCGCCCGGGCACCATCACCATCAGCATCGGCGCTGCGCTCGAGAGCGGGCAGCTGTCGCCCCACGAACTCAACCGCAGGGTCGAAACCTGGATCGAGGACGAAATGCGGCGCATCGGCAGCCAGGGCAAACCAGCGTGAGCAGTGAACGGCGGGCGGTAAGCGGTAAAGGCGGGTTTTGCCTTTACTGCTGACTGCTCACCGCTTACCATCTTACCCATGCGCGCCCTGCTTTCCCTGATCGCTCTCGCCGTGCTGCTCTCGGCGTGCGGCTCCAAAGGCCCGCTCTACCTGCCCAAGCCCAAGCCCGAGGCACAGAAGCCCGCGCCCCCGCCTTCATCGCAACCGGACGAGAAGAAACCGCCGCAAAGCGCGACGGAACCGCCGATGAACACAGATGGACGCAGATGAAATTTCTGTCCTCTGTGGCTGAAGATTTTCGATTGTCATCGGCGTTAATCGGCGTTCCTCTGCGGCTGATCCTGGTTGGTCTTGTAACGGGCTGCCGGTGACCCATTTCCGCTACCAGAATGGTGAGCTGCACGCGGAGGCGGTCCCCTTGAGCCGCATCGCGGAGCGCCACGGCACGCCGTGCTACGTCTATTCGCGCGCTGCGCTGACGGGGGCCTATCGCGCCTTCGATGCGGCGTTTGCGGGCACCGACCACCTCGTCTGCTACGCGGTAAAGGCCAACTCCACCCTCGCCGTGCTCAACCTCTTCGCCCGCCTGGGGAGCGGCTTCGACATCGTGTCCGGGGGCGAGATGCAGCGGGTGCTGGCGGCCGGCGGCGATCCGCGCAAAGTGGTGTTCTCGGGTGTCGGCAAGTCCGCGGAAGAGATGCGCCAGGCGCTGTCGGCGGGCATCCTTTGCTTCAACGTCGAATCGGAGGGCGAGCTGCTGCGCCTCGAGCGCGTCGCCGCGCAGGCCGGGAGGACCGCGACGGTCAGCGTGCGCGTCAATCCCGATGTGGATCCGCGCACCCACCCGTACATCGCCACCGGCCTCAAGCAGAACAAGTTCGGCGTGCCCTGCCGCGATGCGCCCGGGCTGTACCGCAAGGCGCGCGAGCTGCGGCATGTCTCCGTTGCCGGCATTGGCTGTCATATCGGCTCGCAGCTCACCGAAGTGGCGCCGTTCGCGGCGGCGCTGGACCGCGTGCTGGAGCTCGCCGACCGGTTGCAGGCGGAAGGCATCGCCCTCGGCCACGTGGACGTCGGCGGCGGCCTCGGCATCCGCTACCGGGACGAATCGCCGCCCGCCTTCGACGAATACGCCCGCGTGTTGACCGGCCGGCTGGGCCGGCGCGCACTGAAGCTGGTGCTCGAGCCCGGCCGGGCGCTGGTGGGGCATGCCGGGATCCTGCTCACCCGCGTCGAATACCTCAAGCACGGGACGGAGAAGAACTTCGCGGTCGTTGATGCCGCGATGAACGATCTCATGCGGCCCGCCCTCTACGAGGCCTACCACGAGGTGCTTGCGGTGAGCGGCGGCAGCGGCGGCGGCCGGGAGTACGAGATCGTCGGCCCGGTGTGCGAAAGCGGGGATTTTCTTGCCCATGCCCGCACCCTGGCGCTGCGCGAGGGCGATCTCCTGGCGATCATGGCCGCCGGCGCCTACGGGATGAGCATGAGCTCCAACTACAACACGCGGCCGCGCGCGGCGGAAGTCATGGTGGACGGCGCTCTGGCGCACCTCGTCCGCGAGCGCGAGACCGTGTCCGAGTTGATGGCACGCGAAATATTGCTGCCGTAGGCGTACACCGTTGCGGATTCGATGTTCCGGATTTGGTTTTTTGAACCACGAACCCTGAAGGTTGAACGTTGAAGCACGATCTGCCGCTGTTGCAGCAAACGGACAAACGGTTATTCCATCGTCAACCCGGGTTGACAAAGGTGTTGCAATTTTTTTTCACTGTGGCATAGAATTGACGCACCAAGCATAAGTTTTCGAAATATTTTTTCGGAAACGAACGATGAGCAGGGATGCGAGTTGTTCGAATTATGCGATGGTGGTGCGGACCGCAAGCCGCACGCAAGCGATGCCTAAGTCAACTTTAAAGGAGACGTCGATGGCGAAGAAGAAAGCGAGAAAAGCGGCAAAGAAAAAAGCCAGGAAGAAGTAGTTCGTGCAGGTACGGGGGCTGGGCTACCCCCGGCTCCCGTCAGTTCCTTTCCCGGCGGCAAACGATCCTCCCGCCGCCACCATCCACCGCTTAGAATCCGGCCGTCGTTTTCCGGCTGCGCTTCCTGCCGGCGGTCCATCGGAAAGCCTTTTCCAATCAAAGCAATACCGGCTCGCGCCGATAAACCGGCGCCGTCAGGCGTCCGGGCTTATCAGGGATTGAGCTGGCGATAGACCGCAGTGGCCACACGCAGCAGCTCGGGCTTGTCCACTTCGCCCGAGAGCGCGTAATAAAGCTTGCGGTCCACCCAGTAGAAGACGCCGACGCGGCCTTCCTGCGCGAAGCGGAACGCCGTCTCGCGGCTGTCGTCCGCATTGACCTGCACGTAGAGGGTGAGCCGCTGGCCGCTGGCATCCTGATACATGAACTGCGCAACCGGCCCGCGCTCTCCCGGCAGCAGCCGGCCGCCGACGAGGGCGTAGCCGGCCTGGCCGAGCTGGGGAATCTTGAGCTGCACGCCGAGGCGCTTCGACAGCCAGTTGACGAGTTGCGCTTCCTGGTCGGCGCCGACTTCGACCGGGCGCCGCACCTCCGGGCTATAGACGGCGTAGGCGATCGCCGCGCTCCGCACCCATCCGGCGGGTTCCGCGCGGCTGGAGTTGCTGTACGCCGTGTGCAGTTGCCAGCCGATCACCCCGCCGAACGCGATCCATGCCGCCGCGGCGGCGTAGCGTGACGGGCGCGCCCACCATGCGCGCGCCCGCTCGAGCTGCTGCGGCACCGGCTCACCCAGCACCGGGTCGAATTCCCGGTGCAGCACCGCAATCTGCTCGCGGTAGGCCGCAACGCGCGCGGCGTCTTCCGGGTGCTCCGCCAGATAGGCTTCCACTTCGGCGACGCGCACCGCCGGCAGCGCGTGGTCAACGTAAGCGTGCAGTTCGGCTTCCGTGACGGGCAATCCGCTCATTTCACGATCTTCAAGGTTGCAGCCCTGGCGTCGCCGCCGAGGATCGCGCGTAACCGCTCGCGCCCGCGCGACAGGCGCGACATCACCGTCCCGAGCGGGATGTCGAGCACGCGGGCGGCTTCCTCATAGGTGTGCTGCTCGAGGCCGACGAGCAGCAGCACCGCGCGCTGTTCGTGCGGCAGCCGGGCGAGCGCGCTGTCGAGGTCCCGCAATTCGAGCCAGTCCGGCTCGCGCGTCCGCATCGCCTCGGCGGCGGGCTCGTCCTCGAGCGCCTCGTGCTGGTGCCGCCGGCCCGAGCGGGCCTGGTTGACGTAGATGTTGTGCATGATGGTGAACAGCCACGCCCTGAGATCACTGCCGCGGCGCCACAGGTGAAAGCGCGAGAGCGCCCGCTCCAGCGTGTCCTGCACGAGGTCATCGGCCGTGCTGCGGTCACCGGTGAGCGCGCGCGCATAGCGCCGCAGCCGCGGGATCAGCTGCGCGATCTGCCCGTGATGATCAATCACACCGTCCCCTACCCGGGTAAACAGTCATCGGTCCCGCCCTATTCCCGGTCCGCACAATCAAACCAGAAACACCGTCGCCAAGCCGAGGAAAATGAAGAACCCGCCGCTGTCGGTGATGGCGGTGATCATCACGCTCGAGCCGAGTGCCGGGTCGCGTCCGAACCTCTGCATGACGAGCGGGACCGCCACCCCCATTACCGCGGCGAGCATGAGAGAGAGCACCATGGCGCCCATCATCACCAGCCCGAGCTGCCAGTTACGGTAAATGAGGAACGCGAACAGCCCCACCACCCCGCCCCAGATGAGGCCGTTCAGCACGGAGACGCCGATTTCCTTGGCGAAGAGCTTCCTCGCGTTGGCGGCGGTGATCTGGCCGAGTGCAAGCGCGCGCACGATCATGGTGATGGTCTGGTTGCCGGAATTGCCGCTGATCCCGGCCACGATCGGCATCAGCGCGGCAAGCGCCACCAGCCTGGCGATGGACTCCTCGAACAGGCCGATCACGCGCGAGGCGATGAACGCAGTCACGAGGTTGACGGCGAGCCAGGCCCAGCGGTTGTGCACGCTCTTCCACACCGAGGCGAACAGGTCCTCGCCCTCGCGCAGGCCGCCCGCGGAAAGCACGTCGGACTCGGTCTCCTCCCGGATGTAATCCATGACGGCGTTCACCGTGACCCGCCCGACGAGTTTGCCCTCGCCGTCCACCACCGGCGCGGACACAAGGTCGTAGCGCTCGAACGCGTTCGCCGCGTCCTGCGCCTTCTCCTCGGGATGGAACTTGACCGGCTCCGGCTGCATCACCGCCGTGACCGGCGTTCCGGGGTCCGTGACGAGGAGCCGGTTGACCGGGAGCAGCCCCTCGAGCCGCCCGGTGCGGTCCACCACGAACAACTGGTCGGTATGGTCCGGCATCTCGTCGAGCCGCCGCAGATACCGCAGCACCACCTCGACCGTGACGTCGTCGCGGATGCTGATCATGTCGAAGTCCATCAGCGCGCCGGCCGTGTCTTCCGGGTACGACATCGCCGCCCGCAACTGCTCGCGCTCCCCGGGCGAGAGCGCCTTGAACACGCCCTGGATCACCCCGTGCGGCAGGTCCGGCGCGAGATCGGCGATCTCATCGGTGTCGAGCTGCTCGGCCGCCGCCACCAGTTCCCGCTCGTCCATGTGCGCGATGAGGGTTTCGCGCACCGCGTCCGAGACCTCGAGCAGGATCTCGCCCTCGCGCTCGGCAGCGACCAGGTTCCATACCATGAGCCGCTGCTCAAGCGGCAGCATCTCGAGAACGTAGGCGATGTCCGCGGAGTGCAGGGCGTCGAGCAGCTTGCGCAGCTCGACGAAGTGCAGCTTGTGCATCAGGGTTTCGACCAGCTCCTGGCGGGGACCCTGCTCGCCGTGGGCGTGGCCTTCCGCCAGCTCGTGCTTGTGCAGGAGCTCGGTCACGCGCTGCAGGCTGTCCTGCACGCTCGGGTGAATGTCCTGGCGTTCGGCCATCTGTCGTTATATCGCGAACGGACGGCGCGGCCTGGGCGGCCGCGCCGGTGCCCAATTCTAGGGAGATCGCGGCGGGCTGACTAGGCTTTTCTGCCTCGAACGCGCGGCGGACAAGCCGTCAGGCGCCATGCTTGACCCGCGCCGCGAGCTCTCTCTCGAGCGCATCAAACACCTGTCTCCAGCAGGCGTATCCCGGACGGAATGAAATCCGGGGGCAAGGAGTCCCGGAATCCGCCTCGCTTCTTCCAGGCTACCTGCTGATCACCTGCATCGCCGCGGCGGCGGTGACGATGGGGATGCCTCGATACTCTTTGAGCTCGAGCAGATCGTGATCGCCGCTGATAATCAGATTGGCTTGGGCGGCTAACGCACAAGCAAGCACGTGATGATCCTTGGGGTCGCGAAGCTGCGGGGCTGGTACGGTCGAAACGGTGATAATTCTTGCCTGCTCGCGATACTCTTTGGCAATCTGTTCCGCGGAAATCTGTTGCCCGGCGAGTTTGGCGGCAAACTTCGCCCGGGAAAGCACTCGTGCCAGTTCTTCAAGAAGCGTGTCGCTCGTCAAAAACTCGATATCGGCTTCGACGGCAAGTTCCAGAAATTGCTTGGGTGTTCCGCCCCAGAGAAGCGCCGAAACGAGGACGTTGGTATCAACGACGACGCGCACGCTCGTTGCGCATCTGCTCGCGCACCGCCTTGATCTCGGCGTTCAGTTCTTCTTCGCTCATGGGCGGGATATTTGCCGCCTGGAGCCGGTCAGCGATTGCCAAGAGCCTGCGGCCAGCAGCGCGCCGCAGCTCTTCCCGCAAGACCCGCTCAATGCCCTCCGGACTGAGCAGCCCCGCCTCCTGCGCCTTACGCGCAAGTTCATCAGGCAGCTTGATTTCCAGGGTCGTCATGGCAATCCCCTGTAAAAACTTGACTTTAATAATAGCGCAGCGCGGAAGCGGTCGCCAGCTCGTGCTTGCGCAGGAGCTCGGTCACGCGCTGCAGGCTGTCCTGCACGCTCGGCCGGATTTCGTCGCGTTCGGACATCGTGGTTTTGGACCGCTGCATGCGCTCGCCTGGCGTGAAGACCGGCGCATGCCGGCTCGCCGCAGCGACGTTTTATGGGCATCCGTGCGGAGTGTCTAAGATTTCGGCGCGGCGCCGGGCAACGAGCCCCGGCATCCGCCGGAACGCCGGCCCGGCTTCTCCGGAATACGCAGGCGTTCCTTGCGACGCGCTATATTATCGGGAATATGTCCACCGCATTACGTTCCTGCCCGTGTCGGCTTCCCTGACCCGGAAGCTCAAACAAGCCGAGGAGCGCCTGCGCAGCGGAGACGCGGCGGGTGCGGAATCGCTCTGCGAGGAAGTGCTGCAGAAAGCCCCTCGCAACCCCGAGGCGCTGGGGTTGCTCGGCCTCACGCGCCTCGCCACGGGCCGGACGCGGGACGCCGTGCCGCCGCTCGAGCAGGCCGTATCCGCCCTGCCTGATCGCGGCGCCCTCCTGGAGCATCTCGGCTTGGCCCGCCTCCTGCTCGGACGGTTCGCGCAGGCCGAGAGCGTGCTGCGGCAGGCGGCCGCGTTACCGGGCGCGCCCGCTTCGGTGTTCATGCGTCTGGGCGCAGCGATGCTCCACCAGGGCAGGCTCGCCGAGGCGCTTCCCGTCCTGCGGCGCGCAGTCGCGCTGGATCCTCAAAGCGCGGAATGCCGGCTGAATCTGGGGCAGGCGCTGGCGCGCACGGGAGACCCGGCGGCCGCACGGGTTGAGTTCGAGGCCGTTCTGCGGTCAGCCCCCGATCACGCCGATGCACTGTTCAATCTGGGCGTGATCTGCTTCGAGCAGGGCGAGCTCGACGCCGCGCGCCAGTGGTTCGAGCGGGTCCTCGCGCAGTCGCCCGGCTATGCCGATGCGCTGGTCAACCTCGGCATCGTGCTGCAGAAGCAGTCGCGCCTCGACGAAGCCGCCGCCCGCCTGCGCCAGGCGCTCGCGCTCGACCCCGCAAACGCGGCGGCGGGAAATAACCTCGCGCGCACCCTGGCGTTGCAGGGCAGGCTGGAGCCGGCGCGGGAGCAATACCTCGCCACGCTGCGGATCGCCCCGGGCTTCGCTGCCGCGCACGAAGGCCTCGCCCTCGCCTGTCTCGCGCTCGGCCGGGTGGGCGAGGCCGTCAGCCACTTGAGGGAAACGCTGCGAGCCGAGCCCGACAATCGCAACGCCCTGTCGGCGCTGGCGGGGGCGCTGTTCGAGGCCGGCCGGTTGGATGAGGCCGAAGCGGCCGCCCGGCACGTCTGCGCATTGGACCCTGCCGCTGCCGCGGCTCGCGCCACGCTCGCCAACGTTCACATCGTGCGCGGCGAGCTGGATCGCGCCATCGCTACGCTCGAATCCGGATACGCGCAGACGGGCGCGGCCAGCCTGCTGGGCATGCTCACGTATCAGTTGCGGCAGGCATGCGACTGGGCGAAGTGGCGCGCGGCCTGGGACAAAATGGCGCCCGAGATCGAGCGGAGTGGAGCGCTCGGCAGCCCGTTCTGGCTGCTGTGCGAGCCCGTTACCGCTCAACAGCAGCTCGCCTATACGCGCCGGTGGGCGGAGTCCCGCTTTGGTTCAATAACGCCGGACTCTCACAGCCCGGGTATTGCTTCGCGCCGGCATCCGCGCCTGCGCGTGGGCTACCTCTCCTCCGACTTGCAGGAGCACGCCGCGGCCCACCTCATTGCCGAAGTGCTCGAGCTGCACGACCGGGAACGGTTCGAGGTGTTCGCCTATTCCCACGGGCCGGACGACGAGAGCACGATGCGCCGGCGGTTGCGCGTGGCGTGCGAGCATTTCGTTGACATCGCCTGGGAGCCGGATGACATCGCCGCCGAGCGCATACGGAAAGACGAGCTCGACATACTGGTGGATCTCAAGGGCTACACCGCGGGCGACCGCCTGACCATCATGGCGCGCCGTCCCTGCGGGGTGCAGGTCACCTGGCTCGGCTATCCGGGCACCACGGGTGCCGCTTTCATTGACTGGCTGATCGCCGACCCCTTCGTCATCCCTCCCGGGCTGGAACCCGCGTACTCGGAGCGCATCGTACGGCTGCCGCACTGCTACCAGCCGAACGACCGCAAGCGCGCGGCCGCCGCGCCGTTGCCCCGTACGGGCTACGGCATCCCGGACCGCGCGTTCGTGTTCTGCTGCTTCAACCAGACCTACAAGATCACCTCTGAGGTCTTCGCCGCCTGGATGCGGCTGCTGCGGAACGTGCCGGAGAGCGTGCTCTGGCTGGTTGAGAGCAACCGCTGGGCAAAGCGTAATCTCACCGAAGCCGCGCGGGCGCAGGGCGTGGCCGCGGAACGGCTGGTTTTCGCGCCGCGGTTGCCCTATGCCGAGCACCTTGCCCGCTACGCCGCCGCCGACATCGCGCTCGACACGTATCCCTATGGCTCGCACACCACCGCGAGCGACGCGTTGTGGATGGGCTGCCCGACCGTCGGCTTGTGCGGGGAAACCTTCGCCTCGCGCGTGTCCGGCAGCATCCTCGGCGCGGCCGGCATGCCGGACCTCGTGACTTACACGCTCGCCGATTATGAGCGGCTTGCCTGCCGGCTCGCCGCGGAGCCGCCGTTCCTGCGGGAAATCCGTGCCCGGGTGGCGCACGCGCGAGACCATGCACCCCTGTTCGATACGACAACGTTTACGCGCGACCTTGAGCGCCTCTATAGCGAGCTCGTGGTTGGGGCGATCGCCTGAGCGTTGGGGTACGCTGCGCTTACCCCAGCCTACATGCTTGCGATCCGGTCAGCGGGCGCAGCCCGGATCGAATCAGATGAAATCCCGGGGGTCAGCGCGCAGGACGGGTGAGAACCCGCCGGTGCGATGCCGGAGAATACCACCGGTGGGCTGCGCCCACCCTACCGGACTGTTCGATTTTATGATGCCAAGAGCTTGACGAGGATGCCGATGATCATGGCGCCCAGGACCAGTGCGATGCCGACCATCCATTTGACGAGGTCGATTTTGAGCTCGCGCATCTCTATGCGCAATTCCGAGATGTCTTGTTTAGTGGTGAGTTGAAGCCCGGTGATGTCTTGTTTGGTGGCGCGTTGGTTGGT
>DAIDBG010000314.1 GCA_027310225.1 bacterium
GATCAGGAATACGCTCGATGCGGCAGTGCCCGAATTCAGGCTGCCCACGCCGCTGCGCGTGCTGAGCGCGATCAGGCTTCAGCTTCGCGGCCTGCTCTGAACCGTAACGGGCAGTCACCCGCCGCGGCAGCACGCCGGTGAGGCTGCCGTCGAACCGCGCCGCTGCGGGCGACCCGGCGCCGCGATCACCGCGCGGGCATTTTGGCGGATAATATCCGGCGCCGGAGCCGAACCGCACACGCTCGCGACGCGCCGTGCCGACCACGCCGATCAAAGTCCAGTCCTTTCTTTCCAACCTGCCGCTGTTCAAGGAGCTGAACACGGAAGAAATCAGCCGGCTTGCCGCGGGAACGCGCGAAACACACCTGCCTCGCGGCCAGATACTCTTCCGTCGTGGTGACCACGCGCTCCGCGCTTAGGATTTTCCATGAACCAAGAAATCTCAGGAGCCCGCGTCGCAGTCGCCTGCACTGGCGTAGAGCATGCGCTACCGGCTACGCCGCCGGTATCCGCCGCGCGGGCTCCTAGTGCCGTTCCAACTTGTTTCTCCAAAGCCTGGCGGCTCGCCTACCAAGGACGGGCGTCCACTGGAGAAATAGTTGGCATGGCATGAATAGTTGGAACGGCACTAGCCGGGCCTGCCGTCGGCACGCGGCCTGAGGTAGAGCGGCGCGTAGCGCGCCGCCCACGGCACGAGCACGGCGAGCCACGCGGGCGCGGCGGCGACGAGGAGCATCGCGCGCAGCGGGCCCGGCACGAACGGCAGGTCGGCCGCGAGCCGCAGCGCGGCGATCGCGAGGATTCCGAGGAAAACGCGCCAGGTCAGCGTATCGGCTTCGAGGGCGCGCCCCGAATGGCCAAGCGACACGCGCGACACCATCGCCACGGCGGTCGCCGCGAAAAAACCGATAACGAGGACGTGCAGCGGGGCGAGGCCGAGCAGTCCCGTGCCGCCGAGGAGCGACGCGAGGCTCTCGACGGCGTACAGCAGCAGCGCGACCGCGAGCGCCGCGTGCGACAGGTGCAGCATCGCGAGCAGCTTCGCGCGGAAGCTTTGCGCGAGTCCCCAGCGCCACGCGAGATAGCCGGTCCACGCCGCCATCGGCGCGTCCGCCGTCCAGGTCCACTGCCAAAGTCCGAGCATCTCGAGCGCGAAGTGCGCGGCGCTGGCCGTCGCCAGGAACGGCAGCGACCATTGGGGTCGGTAGATCGCGTAGCCCTGGATGATCCGGCTGGAAAAGAACGGGACCAGCCGGTGGCCGACGAGAAGAAACAGCGGCAGCAGGAACAGCCAGATGCCGCCGCGGCGCGAGATCTCCGAGTACAGCGGGTCGCCGGTGAGGAGATAGCCCCCGAAGGCGGCCGCGCCCAGCCACCCGATGCCGAGAAGGACGACCAGCCCCAGCGCGTACCGGTCGCGCAGGCGGTCGGCCACGATGTTGCGGGCGAGCGCGGTCCACGCGACGCCCCAGCCCGCGAGCAGCAGCGCGATGCCCGCACCGAAGATCCCGCTCCCGAGCGCGAGCCCGGCGTAGAGCAGCACGATGCCGAGCGCCAGCAGCGCCGCAGCGCCGAGCCAGCTTGCGCGCGGAACCGGCCGTCCCGTCCAGTTGGGGACCGCGGTCATCGCGAAGCCGAAGATGAAGAGCGGAAACAGCGCATAGGTCATCAGGAACGCGTGGCCCCACGGTGGCGGCACGGCCCAGGCGACTGGCGCGTACCAGCCGGCGTAGCGGCCGGCGAGATCGATCGTCCACCACAGCATGGTGAGCACGATCTGCATCACGCCGAGTAGGAACAGCGGCCGGTGCGGCGCGAATGCCAGTACGCGCCACGGTGGCGGCGGCCCGCCCCCGTCGCGCGCTGGCGACGCCTGCCCGCGCAAGGGGGCGCCCGCCACGATGCGGCGCGCCTCTTCCCGATCGGGCACGCCCATGCTCGCGAGCTTGCCGTCCACGATAGGGTGCGATGTCGATGTAATCGAGGTCATAGTACAGATCGTCCGGCAGTTCGCATCCCCGGTACTCGGCCATCGCTATCTCGAATCGAGCGGCGCGCGCAAGCGGAAGCAGAATGCTACGGCATCGATTGCCCGCCGGCGGCACGTGTCTCGAGAGCCCGTCGCGCGCGCCCCTGCAGCGCGCGGTAGGCGCGCTCCCATTCCCCCGCGCGTGGCGTCGTGTACGCGAGTGCGCGAACCACCGCGGCCAGCGCTTCCGCCCGCGCATGCGCATGCGCAAGCTGGGCGAGCGCTTCGTCGTGCTCGGCAGCGTACACGAAATCCACCCTGCGGTCCTTGCAGACCCCGATGCACGGCTGCGGGCCCTCGATCCGCCCGCAGCCGATGCACTGCCATGCCGTCAACCGCTCGCTCATCGCATCCCGTCTCCGTTGACCCCATCGGACGCACAGGCGCCAGTGCGTATGGGAAAGACCCGGCGCCTTCGTTTGCAGCGGCGCAGGCGAAGGCACGGCCTCAACGCTAGCTCACCCGGCGCCGCGGGACTTGATCCACATCAAACTTGATTGAAACCCGCGGGCACCGACCTCGGCCCGGCGGTGCCAGCAGCGGACAAGGCGCTCGAGACCGGCTCGGTTGAAGCGGTCGTTAAGCTCTTCACCGATGCCGTGCGCGCGGGCATGCACCGGCATTTCCAGGCGGCGATGGCCCGCCGGAAATTCCCGGTGGACGACGTCTCCGCGGGCCGCGAGTATGTGGAAGCGTACGTGCCCTACGTCCACTACGTCGAGCGGCTGTGGGAAGCGGCCGCCGGCCCCGAGGTACACGGTCATTACGCCGAACACGGTGCGCGGGAGCACGAGCACGCCGCACACGTCCACTGAACCGGGCTCCGCGGACCGCCGGTGGGCAGCGCCCGCCGCGTCAGGAAAGGCCTCCATGCGCGCCCGCCACGGTGACGAGGCTGAGCGCCAGCATCACCCAATGAAAACGCGTCACCAGACTGAACGTCGCCTCGGGCGCGCGGTGCGCCCGCTCGATGAACCAGCGGTGCAGGAACAGCGGCTCGAGCACGAACGGCACGACGACGTCCTCACTGGACCAGCGGAGAGCCAGCCGCGTCGAGGTG
>DAIDBG010000207.1 GCA_027310225.1 bacterium
CATACGGCCGGGCGGCGAGGATGTCGTAGCGCGACTGCGCCGGATAGTGCGGACCGCTGTCGAGGAACACCGCCCACGGAGCATCGGCGATCGCCTCGAACAGGCGCGCGCTGTCCGGGCGGTAGGGAAGCTCGGTCAGCAGCGGGGGCGGCATGGTCACTCGGCATGGACGGCGGAGGCGCCGCGCGCCCGCGCCAGCTCGCGGGCGGCGGCCTGCTGCAGCTGCGCGCAGGCGGCAACGAAAGCGATCGCGAAAAGGGCGGCGGGCTGGCGCATGAGGAAGGCAGGATTGTAATTCAAAGCCCCTCTGTCTGAGCGCCGATGTCCCCGCGGCGCGGATTCAGGCCCCGCGCGCGAGCAGCCGCATGATTTCCTGCGCGGCCCTGTTCGCTTCCTCGCGCGTGACGCGCTCTGCGGCGCCGGCGTCGCGCTTCCGGATCGCCCCGAGGATCGCGCGCAGCCCCCGGACGCTCTCCTTCGAGCGCCCGCTCGAGCGCTGCGGATGGGTGAGGCCGAGCGCGCGCCAGCGCCAGATGCGGGCGTGAAGCGTGGCCAGCATGGAGCTGAGCGTCTCGCTGCCCGCTCCCTCGAACAGGGCGTCGTAGAAGCGGTTCTTGGTCTCGAGCACCTGCTGCGCGTTGCCGCCCCGGTAGGCGCCGACCACCCCCTCGAGCGCCTGCGCAAGGCTCTTCACCTGCGCCTCGCTCGCGTTCTGCACGAAGAGCCGCGCCGCCAGCCCCTCGAGCACGGCGCGGATCGCGTAGAGATCCTTCGCCTCGGCCAGCGTGAGCTCGCGCACCACGGGCCCCTTGTTGGGAATGAGCGCGACGAGTCCCTCGGACTCCAGGCTGCGCAGCGCCTCGCGGATCACGGTGCGGGAGACGCCCATCATTTCGATCAGCTCGCGCTCGGTGAGCCGCCGTCCCGGCACGAGCCGTCCGGAGATGATCGCTTCGCGCAGGCCGTCGAGCACCTGTTGCCGCAGCGGCGCGGCCAGTTTCTGGATTTCCAGCAGCGGTCCCTTGTCCATTGACCCGTGGTTGACCGGATTGTAATACCGTAATACGATATTACGTCCAGTCGCGAAGCGCAACCATCGAGGAGAAACCCGTCCCATGAGTTCCCATCCCGTCAGAGTCGGCATCGTCGGCCTCGGCCGCTGGGCCAAGGTGCTCGCCCGTGCCGCGCAGCAGTCCGACAAGCTGAAGATCGTCGCCGGTTACAGCCGCTCCGAGGAAAAGCGGCGGGCGTTCGAGCAGGAAACAGGGGTGCCGTCGGTAGCGGACATGAAGGCCATGCTGTCGAACCCGGAGATCAAGGGCGTCATCCTGACGGTGCCCAACGAGCAGCACTTTCCGATGGCGGAAATGGTCGCCAAAGCCGGCAAGCACGTCTATACCGAAAAGCCGATCGCCAACACGATCGAGGACGGGCTCAGGATCCAGGCGCTCGAGAAGCAGCACGGCGTGACCGTGACGGTCGGCCACAGCGCGCGGCTGCTGAAGGGCACGCGCATGATCAAGGAGGCGATCGAACGCGGCGAGCTGGGGCGCGTCGCGTTCATGGAAGCGAACTTCTCCAACGAGCGCGCGCTCGAGCTCACGCCGAAAACCTGGCGCTGGTACAAGGACAGGGCGCCGGGCGGGCCGCTCTCGCAGCTCGCCATCCATCAGTTCGACGCGCTGCACTATCTCGGCGGGGAAATGACCGAGGTCTCCTCCCTGGCCTCCAAGCTCTCGCCGGTCGGGGCGGAAGTGGACGATCAGTCCATGACGCTCATCAAGTTCGCCGACGGCAAGATCGCCTACGTCGGCTCGTGCTGGACCTCGCCCGGGATCTACGCAATCCGCGTCTTCGGCTCCCGGGGGCTCATGCACTACGAGCTCGATTTCAGCACCTGGGACACGCCGCACAAGCTGCACGAAACTTCCACTCTCTATATCCAGCGCGGCAAGGACGGCTACAGCAAGCGCGAAGTGATCAAGCTGCCGCAGGGCGACATGTTCCGCGAGGAGCTCGAGATGTTCGCCGAGGCTTGCGCGACCGGCAGGCCCTGCGAGCTCACCGCCCATAACGGCAATGTCGCCGTCGCGGCGGTGTACGCCGCGTTGCGCTCGATCGAGCGCAACGGCCAGTACGTGCGGCTCGCCGATA
>DAIDBG010000340.1 GCA_027310225.1 bacterium
GCTCGCCGCGGTCCCGCTCTTCATCTTCATGGGGTTCGTCACCGAGCAGGCCGGGCTGATGGAACGGCTGTTCCGGGCGTTCCGCCTGCTGCTCGCCCCGATCCGCGGCTCGCTCTTCGCCGTGGTGATCCTCACCGCAGCCGTGTTCGCGATGGCGACCGGCATCGTCGGCGCCGCGGTCACCGTGCTCGGCATCATGGCGAGCCCGATCATGATCAAGACCGGCTACGACGCGCGCCTGTCCGCGGGCGCGATCACGGCCGGCGGCACGCTCGGCATCCTGATTCCCCCGTCGGTGATGCTGATCGTGATGGGGCCGGTGCTCGGCGTGTCGGTGGCCGACCTCTACGCCGCCGCGTTCGGCCCGGGATTCCTGCTGGCCGGCCTCTACCTCGCGTACCTGCTCGGGCGCTCATTCTTCAATCCGAAACTGGGTCCGCCGGTGCCGGTCGCGGAGCGCGTCCACACGCTGCCCGCGATGCTGCGCGAGGTGGCCATCGGCGTCGTGCCGCTGCTCGGGCTGATCACCGCGACGCTGGGCTCGATCGTCGCGGGGCTGGCGACGCCCACCGAGGCTTCCGCGATCGGCACGCTCGGCGCGCTGCTGCTCGCGCTCGGCTACCGTAGGCTCACGCCCGCCGGCCTGAAGCGGGTGGTGCTCAACACGACCGCGACCTCGAGCATGGTGCTGTTTCTCGCGGTGACCTCCAACATCTTCGGCGCGGTGTTCGCCCGGCTCGGCACCGCGAGCTGGATCACCGAGAACATGCTCGCGCTGCCCTTGCCGCCGACGATGATGCTGATCATGGTGATCGTCCTGATCTTCCTGCTCGGCTGGCCCTTCGAGTGGCCGGCGATCGTGCTGGTGTTCCTGCCGATCTTCTATCCGGTGGTCTCCGCCCTGAAGTTCGACATGATCTGGTTCGGCGCGCTGGTCGCGGTGACCCTGCAGACGGCGTTCCTTTCGCCGCCCGTGGCGATGTCGGCGTACTACCTCAAGCAGGTGGTGAAGGACTGGTCGCTGGCGACGATCTACAAGGGCATGGTCGAGTTCATGATCCTGCAGTGCCTCGCGATCGCGCTCATGATCCTGTTCCCGCAGATCGCGACGTACCTGCCCGACCAGCTCCGGGCGGAGGCGGCGGCGGTGAAGACCGAGCAGGTGGACGACAGCCAGTACCGGCTCGAGAAGGACCCGCTGCTGGAGGGGCAGGAGCAACCCGAGGGTGGCGAGTCCGGGACGGCGCGGGGGACGCAGACTAAGTGAGAGACGGTTATGAGTCACGCACTTTCGATCAGTGCGCGCAACGCCTGAAACAGCTCGCGGTAGCTGCGTAGCGACCGGTTTTCCGCCCGCTCGCGCTGCGCGTTGTGCGCCAGCGCCTGCAGCCGCCCGGCATCCGCCCCGGGGTACTCGGCCAGCAGCTCGGCGACCGCGCCGGGATCTTCCAGCATCCGCTCGCGCCATGCCTCGATGCGCTGGTGGGCCGCCGTGCGGCCCTGCGAGCGCGCCCGGTGCGCGTCCAGCGCGGCGCGGATCGGCTCCGTGTCTGCGTGCCGCATGAGCTTGCCGATGAACTGGAGCAGGCGCCGCTTCGCCTCGAACTGTGTGGCGCGGCGCGCGTCCATCACAGCGTCGCGCAGCCGCTCGGGCAGCTCGATCGCCGCCAGTTGCTCGTCGCTGAGCGCCACCAGTTCCGCGCCCAGCTCCTGCAGCGCCGCCACCTGCTTCTTACGCTGCGTCTTGCTAGTCAGCGCAATCGGCGCCCTTTGGCTCATGGCTGATAGTGACAGGATCGAGATCGTGCCGTGTGAGCGCGTGTCCGGGGGCGCCGATTGAAAGGAAGAGCTGCTCGTGATCTTCTTTCATCGGCGCGCCTGGGGCGCGTGCACGGGCTGCTATGATATCCCCCTTTCCCCCGTCCGTTTTCAGAAAGAAAGCGCGCCGATGCCGGATTCGCAATTTTCATGCAGCGCCGACAAGCTCGAGCAGATCACGAAAGACGTTGTTGATTACGCCGTTGAACGCGGTGCCAGCGCCGCCGAGGCCGAGGTGAACGAAGGCTTCGGGCAGACGGTGACGGTGCGCCGCGGCGAGGTCGAAACCATCGAGTACAACCGCGACAAGGGCATCGGCGTCACCGTCTATATCGGCAAGCAGCGCGGCCATGCTAGCAGCACCGATTTCACGCCGCAGGCGATGCGCGACACGGTGGACGCCGCGCTCTCGATCGCGCGCTTCACCGCTTCCGACGACTGCGCGGGGCTCGCCGAGGAGGACCTGCTCGCGCGCGCGATCCCGGATCTCGACTTGTGGCACCCGTGGGGACTGTCGGTGGAGCGCGCGATCGAGCTCGCGACGGCGTGCGAGGAGGCCGGTTTCGCGGCCGACGCGCGCCTCTCCAACTCCGAGGGTGCCACGGTTTCGACCCAGGAATCGCACTTCGCCTACGGCAATACGCTGGGGTTCCTCGCCGGTTACCCCGTCTCGCGTCACGGGATCTGGTGCTCGCTCATCGCCGGCAAGAACGACGAGATGCAGCGCGACGACTGGTACGAGACCGCGCGCGACGCCGCCGACCTGCCCGAAGCGGCGAGCGTGGGCCGCCGGGCGGGGGAACGCGCGGCGCGGCGCCTCGGTGCGCGCAAGATCGCGACGACCCGGGTGCCGGTGCTCTACGAGGCGCCGGTCGCGGCGAGCCTGCTCGGGCACTTCGTGTCGGCCGTTTCGGGCGGCAACCTCTACCGCAAGTCCTCGTTTCTGCTCGACAGCGCGGGCAAGGCGGTGTTCTCGCCGCTGGTGAACCTCAGCGAGCAGCCCCATATCC
>DAIDBG010000365.1 GCA_027310225.1 bacterium
AACTTGCGCATGAAGAAGTAGTGGAAGTGGAACGCGAGCTCGCGCGTGACGTAAGGGTTGTCAAACTCCTTGACCGGGATCGAGATGGTCAGGCCCACGTTCATGCCGCGGGCCTCGGCCGCGCCCCGGTTGGCCGCTTCCATGATGCCTGGGCCGCCGCCGGTGCACACCACGAAGCGCCGCTCCTTTTCGTCGAGCTCCTTGGACCACTGGGTGAGGCGATAGGCGAGCTCGCGCGCGGCCTCGTAGTAGCCCGACATCTTGAGTGCCATGCGCGCGCGCTCGACGTCGCCGGCGCCGCTCTCGGCCTTGCGCAGCGCCTCCTCGGCCCGCTCGCGCGACTGGATTCGCGCCGAGCCCATGAACACGATGGTGTCATCCACGCGGTGGCGCTCGAAGCGGCTTTTCGGCTCGAGGTATTCCGAAAGGATGCGCAGGGCGCGGGCCTCCTTGCTGTTCAGGAACGCCTGGTTGCGATAGGCCTTCACGGGGGAGCGCTGGCGGTCGGTCATGGGGAATCCTGTGGACATGCCTTTACCTAACGAGCCTTCGGTAAATAACTGACCCTGCGCCGTTGCGCAAGGGTGTCAAGAAAACAGGTCATCCCTCAGCCCTGATCCCCCGGGCGCGATACCACGGGTGCGGGTTCCCCGGCACCTTGACCCGCAGGGCGTAAACGGAGGTATAGGCGCAGCAGAGCAGCGTGCGCAGGTCCGGGCCGCCGAACGCGAAGTTCACCGCCTGCTCGGGGAACCGGATGATCCCGATGCGCTTCCCGCCGGGGGTGAAGACCCACACGCCGCCCGGACCGGTGCAGAAGACGCGGCCCTGCGAGTCCACCTTCAATCCGTCGGGTATGCCGGGAGCCGTGCCCTCGCTCATGTCGGCGAAGATGCGCCGCCGCGCCATGCCGCCGGCCGCGTCGAGCTCGATCGCGTGGATGTACTTCGTGGAGCGGGTGTTCGCGACGTACAGTGTGCGCTCGTCCGGCGAGAAGGCGAGGCCGTTGGGGTACTCGCAGTGCGCCAGCACGCTCAAGGCGCCGTCGCTCGCCACGCGATACACGCACGCGCCGTCCCAGAGGTTGTCAATGCCGGCGGGGCCGGGGATCTCCCGCCGGGCATAGGGCACGCGCTTGTCCGGATCGGTGAAATAGAGGCTGCCGTCCGAGCGGCACACCACGTCGTTGGGGCGGTTGAAGCGCCCGCCCTGGTAGCGCTCGGCCAGCGTCTCGAGCTTGCCGTCGTGGCCGATGCGCACGACGCGCCGGGCGTCGCCCTCGCACAGGATCAGGCGCCCCTGCAGGTCGAAGGTCGTGCCGTTGCCCCCGGCGGTTTCGCGGACGAGCTCCGGCGCCCGCCCGGGCGTCATCCGGTAGAGCCTGTTCTGGCGGATGTCCACGAAGTACCAGTAGCCGTCCGGATGCCAGAGCGGGCCTTCGGTAAAGGCAAAGCCGGTGGCGAGGCGCTCGGCTTCGGTCGTCTCCAGGATCTCCGGCAGGTCGTT
This sequence comes from bacterium, assembly GCA_027310225.1. Taxonomy (GTDB): domain Bacteria; phylum Pseudomonadota; class Gammaproteobacteria; order Burkholderiales; family SG8-41; genus SG8-41. The sequence goes on from DAIDBG010000365.1 coordinate 1,507, forward strand.
TGCGGCGGGCATGCGGCGTTCCTTTCTCAGGATGACGGGTGACCGGTGACAGGAGTCTAAAGCTTCACCGCAAAAATTGCGAAGGACGTAACGTGTGCAACCATCAGCGCGCTGACGACACCGTCATGCGCCGGCATGCCCCCCATGGCGTATGCTTTCTCGATGTGCTCCGGGTCACGGAACATCGTGTAAAGGCCGGACGTGTGCTCGCCGGTGTAGGCGAACAGGTAGCGGATCTTCCGTGCGTTCAATCCCAGCAACGCGCCCGCCGCGGCCGCGGCGCCGAACAACTGCCCGGTCGCGCCGGCATGATGGCCCGAGCGCAGATAGGGCATGGGCTTCAACGTGAGCAGCGCGCGCAGATGTTGTAACCCAGCACAATTGCGCGCAGCACACGCTCGCCGGGCAAGCCGTGGCGTTCGCCGATCGCAAGCGCGGCTGGCACGACGCTCGTTCCCGGGTGGGTGAGGGAAGGCGGGTGCGTGTCGTCGGTCTCGTCGGCGTGGCCGAACATGCCGTTGGCGAGCGCCGCGTTCGCGGCGGACGTTACGATGCGCGTGCCGACCACACTCGCCTCCGGCTTGCCGCCCAGCGACTTCGTATAGGCAATGGCTTTCTTCCCGGGCAACAGGCGTGAGCCGGAGATCATCGCGGCGAACGTGTCCACCAGGTGTAGCTTGGCGCGCTCCGCGACCTCGCCCGGCAGCTTTTTCGTTAGCACGCCCGCGATGTACGTGGAGAGCCGCTCCATGACAGGCGAGGTTTCCGGAGATCGATTCATGGAAGAAATCAACCTGAACGAATTTTCAGTCTTGATCGGCTCGCAGTTAGCTGAAAGCGACCTCAGGCGATGTCGTCATCGTGCAGAAGCGCCTGAGGCTCGTTATCGCGGCGTTGTGCTCTTCCTCGCTCGCCGCCGCGCAGCAGTCTTCCAGGACTACCATCTCATAGTCCCGGTCGTGGCCTTCACGCACCGTCGCCTGCACCACCGCGTTGGTCGAGAAGCCCGAGCAATAGATTCGCGTGATGCCGTTTGCCCGCAGGATCGCGTCGAGATTCGTGGAGTAGAACGGGCTCACGCGGTGCTTCACGATCTGGAAGTCTTCGGGGCGCGGGGCGAGGTTGGGGTGGATCTCGGTGCCCCAGGTGCCGAGCCTGAAGAGGTTGTTTTTCCTCGCGACCGAGAAGACCGGAGAGTTGGGCGGGCACTCGCGGTAATCCGGCGAGAAACCGACGCGCACATAGCCGATCCTCACGCCGGCGGCGCGGGCCTTGCCGATCGCGGCCGCGGTCTTCGCCACGATTCCCCGGGCCTGCACCTGCTGCCCGACGGGCGACTTGCCATTGGGCCCGTCCGGGTGCACGAGATCGTTCTCCATGTCGAGAACGAGATAGATGGAGTGGGTCGTCATGGCTGCGGGTGCCTCCTGGTATCCTCGCGTCTGCGGCGCAGCGGCGGCCTTGCCGCAGGTGTCTTGCGGCTGTTGAGGTCTTTCTTGAGTTCCCGCCAGCCGGCTTCGATGTGGTCGCGCACCGCCGCGAGGAGCGCCTTCTGGTCGCGCCGCGCGATTGCCTTGAGAATCGCCGCGTGCTCCCTGGCTGCGCGCGCGGGGCGGTCGGGGATGAGGTTGATGAGGTCGAACGGGTATTTCGCCCACAGGACCTGCGCGAAATGCAGCGTCTGTGGCCGCCGCGCGAGCGAGTAGAGATGGCTGTGGAAGCGGTAGTTCAGTGCGCGCACCGAAGGCCGCTCGCCCCCGGCGATTGCTTTTTTGAAGTCGCGCTCCAGTTTCGCGAGCTCGGCTTCGTCCTGTGCCGTCATGTTCCGCATTGCCGCTGTCGCAAGCTGGCTCTCGAGCGTTACGCGCAGCTCCATGATTTCTCGCGTCGCCGAGGCATCGAAGGGCGCCACCACGACACCGCGATGCGTAATGCTCACCACGTAGCCCTCGGCCTCCAGGATGCGGAATGCCTCGCGCACCGGCGTGATGCTGATCGCGAGCATCTGCGCGATCTCGGCCTGCTTCAACCGCGCACCGCGCGGAAACCGGCCCGCAAGGATGCCCTCGCGCAGCACTTCGGCGACGTATTCTTCCTTGGTCTTGAAGGTCGCAGCCGGGGAGGGCGCCATATCAACCGCTCAGGCGGTTTACCGCGATGCGGCGAGCGCGCGCTTCGCGGCGGCGACGAGCCCGCTGATCGTACCGGTCGCGTGGACGCCGGCGCGCTCGAGCGCCTTCATCTTCGCGGAATGGGTGTCCGCGTGCGAGCCGATCAACGCGCCAGCGTGCCCCATCTTCTTGCCGGGTGGCGCCTTGCGGCCGACGATCAGCGCGGCGACGGGTTTCGCGCCAGGGCGCGCGGCGTACTCCGCCACGGCGTACTCATCGCCACCCCCGATCTCGCCGAGGCAGACGATGGCGCGCGTTTCCGCGTCGGCGTGCAGGAGGTCGAGGGCTTCGGCGGCGGTGAGGCCTTTGATCGGATCGCCGCCGATGCCGATCACGGTGGTCTGCCCGAGCCCGGCGCCGGTCAGGCGAAAACACGCCTCGTACGAGAGCGACCCGCTGCGGGATATGACACCCAGCGGCCCGGGCGCATAGCAGAACGAGGGCATGAAGCCGGCCTTGGCCTTGCCGGGCGAGATGACGCCGGGCGTGTTGGGCCCGATGAAGATCGCGTCGCTCGCTCTCGCCGCGGCGCGGAGTTCGATCGCGTCCTGTACCGGCAGCTCGTCGCCGGGATAGATGACCAGCCCGATGCCCGCCTCGAAGGCCTCGATCACGTGGTCGAACGCGGCGCTCGCGGGCACGTAGGCGATCGAAGCGTCCGCCTGCGTCGCCGCGCACGCTGCTTTCACGCCGGGAAACACGGGCACGCCCCCGACGTCGTCCGCGCTGCGGCCTGAGGCGGTGCCGGCGACGACACGCGTCCCGTACGCGATCATGTCGCGCGTCGAGAAGCGGCCGACGTTCCCGGTGATGCCCTGGACGAGGAGCCGAGAAGCCGCATGGATGAGAACGCTCACCTGCGGCCTCCCGCGCGCGCGAAGGAAAGCGCCTCGCGCACGGCATCCTCGATCGTCGCGTTGTTGTGCAACCCGGCCTTGGCGAGGATTTCGTTCGCTTGCGCGACGTTGGTTCCGTTCAGCCGGAACACCACCGGCATTACCGAGCGCCGCTCGCTCATGATCTCCTTCATGACGCGCGCGACTCGATCCATCTGCGTGAGCCCCCCGAAGATCGAGACCAGGATGACTTTCACGCGCGGCTCGCCGTCGAGCAGATCGAAAGCCAGCCGGTAGCCCTCGGGCGTGGGATTGGCGCTGCAATCGAGAAAGCACGCCGGCCGGCCGCCGGCATCCGCGATGAGATCCATCGCGGCCATCGTCATGCCCGCGCCTCCGGATATGAGTCCGATCTCGCCGTTGAGCCATACCAGCATGAGCTTGCCCGCGAGCGCCCGCGCGATCGCCTTGGGCTGCCGTGCGTGCTCGGCGTCAATGCGCTCGGCGATGTCGGCGGCGCGGAAACGGGCGTATTCGTCGCGCACGACCTTGGCGTCGGCGGAGACGAGCGAACCGTCCGCGAGCATCGCGAGCGGGTTGATCTCGACGGTGGTGCAGTCGCGGCTGCTCGCGAGGAGAACGAGCCGGTGCGCGAGCGCGACCACCCGCTCGCGCACCGCCGCGTCGGCCTCGACGTCCGCGAGCGCCTCGCGCAGCCGATAAGCGCGGAAGTTCCGCGCGGGTCCGACATCACAGCGGACGAGCGCCGCCCCCTGTTCCACCTCCACGCCGCCGCGGGGAGAGTAGAGCACCGCGTAACCGTCCGCGGCGGCGTCTACGGTGACAGAGAGATAGAGTTCGCGCTCGATCGCAAGCCACGGTTCGACCAGCACGCCTCGCGGCTTCTCGCCGCCGAATTTCATCGCCAGGAGCTTCCGCGCCGCGGCGCGCGCCTGTGCCGGGGAATCGGCCCGCACGACGCCGCCCGCCTTGCCGCGCCCGCCCGAGGCGACCTGGGCCTTGACCGCGACGGGGTAGGGAAGCTTGCGGCGGCCGAGGGTGTCCGCCGAGCGCGCGACCACCCCGGGCGGCACGGCGACGCCGACGCCCGCGAGGAGTGCCTTGCCTTCGTGTTCGATGAGCAGCATGAAAATATACGATGCATTATATTTGTTAGGTTGTCAAAGGCGTGTAGAATGATCCCGGCGCGAAGGCGAGGGAGGACGGGTCATGGGCAGGGCGGGCGAGGGGAAGAACCTGAATGCGGCTCCGGCCGAGGGCAGGATCACCGACGAGGCGGTGGCCGCCGCGAAGAAGATGATCGGCATGCAGTTGCGGCCCGAGGGCCCCTACCTGCAGGACGCGACGCCCGACACGATCCGCAACTTCTGCAACGGCATCGGCGACCTCAATCCCCTCTACCGCGATGCCGAGTACGGGCGCACGAGCCGCTACGGCAGCATCCTCGCGCACCCGATGTTCCCGATGGCCTACGGCTGGCTCGGGCGCACGCGCTGGGGCCTGCCCGGCGTGCACGGTTTCTACGCCGGCAACGACTGGGAGCTCTTCTGCCACATCCGGCCCGGCGACCGCGTGACCGCGATCGAGCGCGTGGTCGGGGTGGACGAGAAGCAGAGCCGGTTTTCGGGCCGGCTCGTCATCCAGTACGTCGAGGCCGAGTTTGCGAATCAGCACGATGATCTGGTGGCGCGGGTGCTCGGCTGGTGCACGCGCCACGAGCGGCAAGCGGCGCGCGAGAAGGGCAAGTACAAGGAGGTGAAGAGGCACGAGTACACGCGCGAGGAGCTCGACGCGATCGACAAGGCGACGCTGGAGGAGGATGCGCATATCTGCGGCCGGAATATCCGTTACTGGGAAGACGTCAACGTCGGCGAAGAGCTGCCTGCCATCGTGCGTGGCCCGCTCTCGCTCATGGACACCATGGGTTTTCTCGTCGGGTGCGGGCGCGGCCACACTCACGGCGTGCTGCTGAAGGGCGCGGTCAGGCACCCGGGGCATTTCTTCCGCAATCCCGAGGCGGGCGGCGGCGTGGAGTATACCGGCATCGGGCACCATCGCGAATCGATCGCGAAGGAAGTCGGCGTGCCCGGCACGTACGACTACGGCCCGCAGCGCTCGGCGTGGCTCGCGAGCCTCGTCACGAACTGGATGGGCGATGCCGCGTTCTTGAAGCGCGTGCGGACCGAGCTGCGGCTGTTCAACACCATGGGTGATACCACCTGGTGCAAGGGAAAAGTCGCCGCGAAGCGCGTCGTGGACGGCCATGCACTGGTCGACATTGACATCTGGGCGGAGAACCAGCGCGGGGAGGTGACGGCGCCCAACGGCAGCGCGACAGTGATCATGCCCGCCAGGGACATCAGAACGCGCGTGTTCCGCGACGGCTCGCGGCTCGATCTTGGCTGTGCGCGCTACGTGCCCGCCTGATTCGCGGCCGCCACGCGTGCTGCGGCGGCCGCGCGGAAAGTGGCACCAAGAGGAGAAATGACATGAGATCCGCCCGATATCTGCTTTCGCCGCCTGTCGTCCTGGTTGCGGCCTTTTGCGCAGCGACCGCCTTTGCACAGGGCTACCCGAACAAGCCGATCCGGCTTATCGTGCCGGTCGCCGCGGGCGGCGGCACCGATTTCACCGCGCGGCTGATCGGCCAGAAGCTCACCGATGCCTGGGGACAACCGGTCATCATCGACAATCGTCCCGGCGCCGCCGGCAACCTCGGCGTGGAGATCGCCGCCCGCTCGGCTCCGGACGGCCACACGCTAGTGATGCCGATCACCTCTTTTCCGATCAATCCCAGCCTCTACCGCAAGCTTCCCTTTGACACCGTGAAGGACTTTGCTCCGGTGACCCTGGTTGCGCTCGCGCCGCTGCTCCTCGTGGTCAATCCGTCGTTACAGGCGACCTCGGTGAAGGAGCTCGTCGCGCTCGCGAAATCGCGGCCCGGCGAGCTCAATTTCGCCAATTCGGGCAGCGGCACCACGGCGCACCTCGCAGGGGAGCTGTTCAAGCGCATGGCCGGCATCGACATCGTGAGCATTCCTTACAAGGGCGGCGGCCCGGCCGTGATCGCGCTGCTCGGAGGCCAGGTCCAGATCTACTTCTCGACCATTCCGGCTGCGCTCGCCCAGGTCAAGGCGGGAAAGCTGCGCGCGCTCGCGGTGACGAGTCGGGAGCGCGTGCCGCAGTTGCCTGACATGCCGACCGTCGCGGACGCGGCGCTGCCCGGCTTCGAGGTCGTGGGCTGGTTCGGGCTGTTCGCCCCGGCCGGAACGCCGAAGGCGGTGATCGCGCTTCTGAACGGCGAGGTCGTGAAGGTCCTCGCCATGCCCGATGTGCGCGAGCGGTTCGCGGCGCAGGGCCTGATTCCCGGCGGCGGGACCCCGGAAGCGCTGGCGAGCTTCCTCAAGAGCGAGATGGCGAAATGGGGGAAGCTCATCCGGGAAGCGGGCATCCGCATCGAGTAGAATAGCTTCGAGGAAAGACATGGATATCAAGACACCGCCAAGTGCGCAGGCAGCGGGTCGGGAGAGCGAGCGCAAGCTCTTCCAGCGCGACCCCAATCCCCACATCTTCCGGCCGGTCACCTTCCGCTCGGTGATGGCGCGCAACCGCATCATGGTCTCGCCCATGTGCCAGTACTCGGCCACCGACGGCGTGCCGAACGACTGGCATTTCCAGCACCTCGCGTGCCGCGCGGTGGGCGGCGCGGGCATCGTGTTCACGGAAGTCGTGCACGTCGAGCCGCGCGGCCGGATCACGCCCCACTGCCTCGGGCTCTGGAACGATGAGCAGCGCGACGCCTTTGCGCGCATCACGCGCTTCATCAAGGCGCAGGGAGCGGTGGCGGGCATGCAGATCGGGCACGCCGGCCGCAAGGGTTCGACGGCGCGCCCGTGGGACGGCGGCAAGCCGCTCGCGCGGGAGCAGGGCGGATGGCAGCCGATCGCGCCCTCGCCGATCCCATTCAACGAAGGCTATCCGGTGCCGGCGGAGATGGATGCGGCGGCGATCGCGCGGACCGTCGAAATGTTCGCCGCCAGTGCAAGGCGCGCGCGCGAAGCGGGGTTCGACGTCGTCGAGATCCACGCCGCGCACGGGTACCTTATCCACGAGTTCCTGTCCCCGCTCTCGAACCGGCGCAGCGACCGCTACGGCGGCAGCTTCCAGAACCGCATCCGCTTCCTGCTCGAAACGGTGGAGGCGGTGCGCTCGGAATGGCCGGAGGAGAAGCCGATCTTCGTGCGCATCTCGTCCACCGACTGGATCGAGGGCGGCTGGGACCTTGAGGCGAGCGTCGGGCTGGCGCAGATCCTGAAGGCGGGCGGCAAGGTGGACCTCATGGATTGCTCGAGCGGGGGCTTGAGCCCGCAACAGAAGATCCCCACGCACCCCGGATACCAGGTGCCGTTCGCCGCCGCGATCCGCAGCCGCGCAGGCATCGCGACCGGCGCGATCGGATTGATCTCCAGCGCCGAGATGGCCGAGGGAATCATCGGCAACGGCCAGGCCGACATCATCATCATGGCGCGCGCGTTCCTGAACGACCCCTACTGGCCGCTGCACGCGGCGAAGGCGCTGAAGGCGAAGATTCCGTGGCCGCCGCAGTACGAGCGCGGCGATATTTTCTAAGCGCGGCCGAGTGGTTCCTTCTGGGTTTCGCTGCCTGTGGAGGGCGCCGGCCCCGCCGGCGGGAAGAACACGATCCCCGTGCCTGCCGCGGGAAGGGCGGCCTGTTTACAGAACTCGGTGAAACGCAGTAGCATGCGCAGCAGATTTTGTCAGAGATGCCGTTGTTTCCTTTGCCACTTTGCGCAACCTCCCGGCTCCGCCGCGGGCGGCGTTCGGTCCTGAGCCCGGCGGGCCCCGGATTGCTGGCATAGCTTTCCCCTGCGCGCTGCCGGAAGGCCGGCGCGGCGCGCCAATAAGAAGACTGCGCGGACAGGACACGCGGGGCCGCTTCATGGCCTCGTGCATGGGCTGGTGGTTCGAGCGCCAGCAGGCTTTCGACGTTTATTGAAGGGACGACCGAAATGAAAACGATGACAACGAAACACGCAAGGAAACTCCTCGCGGCAACCTCGTTTCTTGCTGCTGCTGCGCTTGCTCTCGCGCCGGGCGCCGGCGCCCTTGCCCAGGTCACGTTTCCCGACGTGCACGGTCTTGCCTTCAGTGCGGACGGCAAGAGCCTGCACGTAGCGAGCCATCAGGGGGTGGCGATCTACAGCGAAGGCAAATGGTCCAGGGCGCCCGGGCCGCAGCACGATTTGATGGGCTTTTCGGCGAGCAAGAATTATTTCTTCACCAGCGGCCATCCCGCGCCGGGCTCCGGAGTGATCAATCCGCTGGGCCTGATGCGCAGCAACGACGGCGGCAAGACCTGGGTGAAGCTGGCACTCGAGCGCGAGTCCGATTTCCATCTGCTCGCAACGAGCCAGGGTACCGACGCGATTTACGTCTATAGCCCGGTACCGAACTCGAAGATGCCGGCCCCCGGGTTTTACTCCACCGAGAACCAGGGATTCACCTGGCGCCGCGCCCAGGCGGGCGGGCTCGAGGGCGGGCCCACGAGTCTGGCGGTCCATCCCCAGGACCCGAAGTCGGTCGCTGTCGGCACCAAGAGCGGCCTCTATGTTTCTTCCGACTTCGGGGACAGCTTCCGCGCCGTTGCGTCGGGCCAGGTGCTCGCCGCCCGCTTCGATCTCGACAACAGGCATCTCTGGTACAGCAGCTACGACGGTGCCCCGGCGCTCACCCGGCTGAACTGGCAGACAGGCGAAAAGAACGCAGCCGCGCTGCCCCCGCTCACGCGCGATGCCGTCGCCTACATCGCCCAGAACCCGAAAAACACCAGGGAATACGCCATCGCGACCTTCGAGCGCAGTGTCTATCTGAGCCG
>DAIDBG010000016.1 GCA_027310225.1 bacterium
GCTCCGGCACCGGCTGCAGGGCGGGTTTGCCCTGGGTCTGGGCGGCAACCGGCAGCGCGGCGGCAAGGACCAGTGCAGCGATAAGCGGGCGCGGGAACATGATTCGGCCTCGTATAGTTCGTATTATCGGGGTTCGGAGGCGTTTTTTAAAGCAGCATTGACGATCAAGAATAAGGAGTTTTCCGGGGCCGATCCCGGCAAACTCCTAGAGGTTGAGCAGTATCTCACGCTCGGCTGCGGACGGCTCGAAGCCGCGCTTCTCGTAATAGCTGAAGATCGCGTCCACCACCGCCTGCGGCTCGTTGTGGATCTGGATGAGGTCCAGGTCCGGGAGGTCAATCATCCCTTCCGCGACCAGCGCGTGGCGGAACCAGTCGAGCAGCCCGCGCCAGAACGGCTCGTGCACGAGGATGATCGGCATCTTGCGCGTCTTGCCGGTCTGCACCAGCATCAGCGCCTCCATCAGCTCGTCGAGCGTGCCGAAGCCGCCGGGCATCACCACCCAGGCGGTGGCGAACTTGACGAACATCACCTTGCGCGCGAAGAAGTGGCGGAAGGTCTGGCTGATGTCCTGGTAGAGGTTGGAAGCCTGCTCGTGCGGCAGCTGGATGTTGAGCCCCACGCTCGGACTGTGGCCGAAGTACGCGCCCTTGTTCGCCGCCTCCATGACGCCGGGGCCGCCGCCCGAGATGACGCTGAAGCCGGCGTCGGAGAGCAGGCGGGCGATGGTCTCGGCGAGGAGGTAGTAGGGGTGGTCGGGCGGCGTGCGGGAGCTCCCGAAAAGGCTCACCGCCGGGCGGATCGCGCTCAGGCGTTCCGTCGCCTCGACGAATTCTGACATAATGCCGAAAACCCGCCACGACTCGCGCGCCGACCATCTGCGTTCCGCGAGCTCGGGCGACAGGGCGTTTGCCAGCTTGTCTTTCTCGGTCATTTTGAATTCCCAGTCAGGAGTGAGGGGTGAGAAGAAAATGTGGCTTACGCCATGTTAAGCGGAGCCGAGCGGGCTTTGCCCCTCACTCCTTACGCCTCTCTCCTCACTGCCGAAGGCGATGAAGACGCTGCTGCTGGTTGACGGCTCGTCGTACCTCTACCGCGCATTCCACGCGCTGCCGGACCTGAGCAACCGGAACGGCGAGCCGACCGGCGCGATCTACGGCGTGCTCAACATGCTGCGCCGGCTGCGCAAGGAGGCGCCCGCCGATTATAGCGCCTGCGTATTCGACGCAAAAGGCAAGACCTTCCGCGACGAAGTCTATCCCGAGTACAAGGCCAACCGCCCGCCGATGCCGGACGATCTCGCCTCCCAGATCGCGCCGCTCAAGGAGGCCATTGTGGCGCTCGGCTGGCCGCTGCTCGAGATCGAAGGGGTGGAAGCCGACGACGTGATCGGCACGCTGGCGAGAGCGGCGGAACGCGAAGGCGTGCGCGTCATCATCTCCACCGGCGACAAGGACATCGCGCAGCTGGTGAGCCCGCAGATCACGCTGGTGAACACCCTGTCGAACGAGACGCTCGACGAGGACGGCGTGGAGCGGAAGTTCGGGGTGAGGCCCGCGCGCATGATTGACTACCTCACGTTGATCGGCGACAGCGTTGACAACGTGCCGGGCGTGGACAAGGTGGGCCCCAAGACCGCGGTCAAGTGGCTGGCGCAGTACGGGGCGCTCGACGAGATCATGAGGCACGCGCCGGAAATCGGCGGCGTGGTAGGCGAGAACCTGCGCAGGAGCCTCGACTGGCTGCCGCGGGCGCGCGAACTCCTCACCATCAAGAGCGACGTCCGGCTGCCGGTGGGGCTCCACGACCTCGCCCCGCGGCCGCCCGACACGGGAAAGCTCGCTGAGCTGTTCGACCGCTTCGAGTTCAGGTCCTGGAGGCGGGAGCTGGAGGAACACGCGCCAACGGGCACGGAACAGACGCAGGAACCTGCCGACTCCGACGGCGTGGCCGCCGATCCAGCGCGTGCTCCTAAAGAGGCGGTCAATCGTCGCTACGAGACGGTACTGACCGAGGAACAGTTGAATTTCTGGTTGAGCAAGATCGGCGCAGCCGATCTTGTTTCGTTGGACACGGAAACCACCGGCCTCGACCCCCTCAAGGCGGAGCTGGTCGGCCTGTCGTTTTCGGTCGAGGCGGGCCGCGCCGCCTACGTGCCGGTCGGCCACCGCTACGCCGGGGCGCTGCAACAGCTCGGACGCGATGCGGTGCTCGCGCGGCTCAAGCCGTGGCTCGAGGACGCCGGGCGCGCCAAGCTTGGCCAGAACGCGAAGTACGACATGCACGTGCTCGCCAATCACGGCGTCGCGCTCGCCGGCGTGGCGCACGACACGCTGCTCGAGTCGTACGTGCTCGAGAGCCACCGCTCGCACGACATGGACAGCCTCGCCGAGCGTCATCTGGGCGTGAAGACCATCACCTACGACGAGGTGACGGGCAAGGGCGCGGGCCGCATCGGTTTCGAGCAGGTGGCGGTGGAGCGTGCCACCGAGTATGCGGCGGAGGACGCCGACATCACGCTGCAGCTGCACCGCGCGCTGTATCCGCGGATCGAGGGCGAGGCGAAGCTTGCGCGCATCTACCGCGAGCTGGAGATGCCCCTCGCCGAAGTGCTGTTTCGCATGGAGCGGCACGGCGTGCTGCTCGACACGCGGCTGCTGGCGGAGCTGTCAGGCGAGTTCGGCGCCAAGATGGCGGCGCTCGAGGCGAAAGCGCACGAGCAGGCCGGCCAGCCGTTCAATCTCAACTCGCCGCGGCAGATCCAGGAAATTCTCTTCGAAAAACAGGACCTGAAGCCGGTCAAGAAGACCCCCTCGGGCCAGCCCTCGACCGACGAGGAGTCGCTCGCCGAACTCGCGCTCGACCACCCGCTGCCGAAATTGATCCTCGACTATCGCGGCCTCGCCAAGCTCAAATCCACCTACACCGACAAGCTGGCCGGGATGATAAACCCGCGCACGGGGCGCGTTCACACCAACTACGGGCAGGCGGTCGCGGTGACCGGGCGGCTTGCGAGCAACGATCCCAACCTGCAGAACATCCC
>DAIDBG010000035.1 GCA_027310225.1 bacterium
CCACCCCTTAATCCCCTCCTTGGCAAGGAGGGGAGGAGCGAAGCGGAACCACCCCTTAATCCCCTCCTTGGCAAGGAGGGGAGGAGCGAAGCGGAACCACCCCTTAATCCCCTCCTTGGCAAGGAGGGGAGGAGCGAAGCGAGGGGTGGTTACCAGAAGAGGCACAGCATGAAAATCGAGAGAGTCGAGGTTTTCGGCGTCGCGGTGCCGCTCGTCGGCGAGTACAAGAACGCATATCGCTCGAAATCGATCCAGAAGAGCGCTATCGTGCGCATCACCGCTTCGGGCAGCGCCGTGGGGCTAGGCAATATCGATCCCTCACCCGGCTATTCGAAGGAGACGATCGAAGACAGCCTGCGCGTGCTGGAAACAAGGCTTGCGCCGAGCGTGCTCGGCATGGACCCGACCAACGTTCACCGGATGCTGGAGAGAATCGAGCCGGCTATCTCCGGATTTCTCGATGCCAAGGCAGCCATTGAAATGGCGTGCGTTGACCTTTCAGCGCGAGTGGCCGGGATGCCCGTGCATGCCTATCTCGGCGGGGCCGTGAAAGAGAGGCTGCTCTTCAACGCGTGGATCGGCATCCTGCCGCCGGAGCAGGCGGCGAAGGAGGCGCTGGAATGGAAGCGGCGCGGCTTTCGCTCGGCCAAGATCAAGGTCGGCGGCGGCATCGAGGCCGACCGCGACCGCGTGCAGGCGGTGCGCGAGACGGTGGGGCCGGATTTCCGGCTGCGCATGGACGCCAATGCGGGCTACGACGCCGACACCTCGATCCGGCTCGCGAAGATGGTGGCCCCGTTCAGGCCGCAGCTCTTCGAGCAGCCGGTGCCCGCGGATGACATCCCCGGCATGGCGCGGGTGCGGCGCGAGGCGAACGCGGTCGGCGTTCCTGTCATGGCGGACGAATCGGTGCTCGATCATGCGAGCCTGATACGGATCATCCAGGCGAATGCCGCCGACATCGTGAAGGTCAAGGTGATGAAGCAGGGCGGCTTTCTCAACACGCGGCGCATGATCGCGACTGCCGAGGCAGCCGGCATCCGCTGTATCGTCGGTCACGGATTCGGGCTTGGGGTCAACACCATGGCCGAGATCATGCTGGCGGCGACTTCGAAGAACGTGATCGACGGCTTGGAGTGTGTCGGGCCGCTCAAGACCTCCGACGACATCGTGACGCGCAAGCTCGATATTTCTTCGGGCAGTCTGCCGCTGCCCGGCGGCCCGGGCCTGGGCGTAACGCTGGATGACGCGAAGCTCGTCAAATACCGTTTCGAGGCGAACGTGGCGGCATGACCTGCTGAATCGGGCGGGTGCCTAAAACCCGCTTGTGCGAATTCAGGTGGTCATCGGGTGAGTGATGATGAAGATCAATCCGGTGACGCTTCAGTCGTTTATCGCAATCGTCGAAGAAGGCAGCATTGCCAAGGCGGCGATTCGCGTTCATCTGGCGCCTTCCGCGGTAAGCAAAAGGATCGCGGAGCTCGAAAGCCATCTTCACATTCAGCTCCTCAAAAGAAGCAACCGGGGCATCGAACCTACGCCTGCCGGCCGGACATTGGTACGCCATGCAAAAAGCGTCTTGCGCGACCTGGACGAGTTGGTTACCGAGATTCGCGATTTCTCTTCGGGGATCCGTGGCCACGTTCGGCTGTTCGCCAACATTTCATCGATCACGCAGTTTTTGCCCCACGACCTGAAGTCATTTCTGACCAGACATCCCGGCATAAACATTGATCTGGAAGAGCATATAAGCTCTGCGACGACTCGCGCGGTGGCGGAGAACGCTGCCGATGTGGGAATCTATGCTCAGGCCGACAATGAATACGAGCTCGAAGTCTTTCCGTATCAACGTGACCAACTGGTGCTCGCGGTCCCGCGAGGTCACGAACTGGCGCGTCGAAAGTCGGTCAATTTTGTCGATACTCTGGATTACGAGTTCGTCGGGTTTCACAAGGGTGGCGCGATCAACTATCTCTTGTTGCGCGCGGCGAGCAATGCGAGCAGAACCCTGAAGCTCCGATTTCAGGTCACTGCATTCGAAGCGGTAATAGCGATGGTGCGGGCGGGATTGGGCATCGGTGTTCTGCCGGCCGGCACGGTCAACGCATTTGGCAGTGACTCCCGCTTGCGCACGATACGGCTCGCCGATGCGTGGGCGAGCCGGCAGCTGAAACTCTGCGTGCGGAACAGAAAGGGCTTGCCCGCCGCCACTGCGCTGCTTGTTGCGCATTTGCTGAGGGAATCGGAGACGGTTCCTGCCATCGCAAACCGCGATGGCAACATGGCGAAATAGTGCTTTTTGAACCCGCGGGCCGCCATCTATAGTTAATCAGTTTGGGGCCGGCCCGGCCTTTTAACCGACGGGGGAGCGCATGATCATCGATGTCCGGTGTCGTCTTACGACCAAGGAAGGATCCGACTACTTTCGCATCCAGACCAGGAAGTCCGGCATGTACGGACGCATCGCCGCATTCGAGGATGGGACCGAGGGGAAATTCTTCGAGGAAATCGATCAGGCGGGTGTCACCACGGCCGTATCGGCGTCGGGCAACAGCCCCGGCATGAAACTCGGGGACAAGGAACTGCCGAACCGCACGACATCCAACGACCTGATGGCGGACGTCCAGAAGCGCAACTGGGGCAGGTTCATCGGCGTCGCGGGCATCGATGCGGGCGGCGTCTACCACGAACCCATCGCGGAAATCCGGCGGTGCGCCAAGATGGGCTTGCGGGCCGTTTTCATCGAACCGGGCCGCTCCCCCGGCTGCAACCTGGACGATCAGCGGCTGTATCCGATCTACCAGGAATGCGTGAAGCTGGACCTCACGATCATCCCCCAGACCTCCGGCCCTCTCGGCGGCAAGAACATCGATTACGCAAACCCCATGCACATTGAACGGGTGGCGGAGGACTTTCCAACCCTGCGCATCGTCTGCGGCCATGGCCACTACCCGTATGTTCGCGAGGCGATCACCGTGGCTACGCGGCGGGACAACATTTACCTGTCGCCGGATGTATATCTGCGCATGCTGGGCCGGAACGATTGGGTGGAGGCCATCAACGAGAACTATCGGGCATACTTCGGGAACTACGGTATCGCCGACCGGTTCCTCTTCGGCAGCGCTTACCCGCTGTTCGATCTGAAGGACTACATTCGGTTCTTTTATTCGTTGCCGTGGAAGCGCGAAGTGCTCAACCGTATCCTCTATAGGAACGCCATTCGGGCCTTCAAGCTCGAGGAGGACCCTACCTTCCGCAAGATGTATAAGCTCGACCTCCCGGACGAGGAGGTGGATCCCACACCGGCGTTCATCAAGGCGGAGTAGGGCAGGCGGTAGTCCGGCCAGGAATTGTCTTGCTCCCGTTGTGGGATGGAGAATAGTTGGCTACTGGAAGCGGGCGCCGGAGTAGCGTTGCGCAGGACGCTTCCGCGACGAATCAAGCCTTGTGGATAAACTGCGAGGAGGAGGACCCCATGAACTCGAACGTTGTGACAGCGCGCTGGTTCATTCATGAATCCTCACGGCGACTGGGCCGTCTGCTCAACGCATTGGGGCTCTTGGCATTGTCCATCAGCGCGGGGGCGTGGGGAACGGCTGCGGCAGCCGAATATCCGACAAGGCCGGTGACAATCCTGGTCTGGTCGCAGCCGGGGTCGCCGGTGGACATCTACGCCCGCGTGATGGCGAAGCTGCTCGCCGAGCAACTCGGGCAGAACGTGGTGGTGGACAACCGCCCCGGGGCAGACGGCATCATCATGGTCGATTATCTGCTCAAGCGTCCGGCCGACGGCTACACGATCGCCGCGAATACACTGACGCTCGCGACGCTGTTCAGCGAGCCGCAGGCCAACTTCAAGCCTGATGATCTGCAGCTCATCGCGCGTTCGCAGATCGATCCGTTCGGGCTGGTGGTGCCGGCTTCGATTCCGTTCAAGACGATAGAAGAGTTCGTCGGCTACGCGCGCAAGAAACCAAACTACATCAACGTGGGCGGGCCGTTCCAGATGAGCGCGCATCGGGTGACCTGGGAAGTGTTCTCCGAAATTGCCGGGATCAAGACTAACTGGGTGCCTTACAAGGGTGGTGGGCCCGCGCTCATCGCGGTGGCCGGCGGGCAGGTGGATGCCGCGGCGACCAATCCCGGCAACGTCAAGCCGTACATCGCGGCGGGCAAGGTGCGTGTGCTTGCGGTGTCCTCCGAGCGCCGGCTCGAGGATTTCCCGGATGTGCCCACGTACAAGGAGCGCGGATGGGACGTGGTGCGTTACCAGTGGCGGGGCATCATGGCGAAAGCGGGAATACCCAAGACAATCGTCGACAGGCTCGCCGCGGCGATTCAGAAGAGCCAGCAGACCGAAGAGTGGAAAAAATATCTCAGGCAGGTTACGCAGCTCGATGGCTTCCAGGGACCCGTCGAGTATCGCGCCCAGCTCATGAAAGACATCCGGGAGATTGAAGCGGTCAAGAAGAAGCTCGGGTTGTAACGGCGGCCGAGCAGCGCTGATCGCAGTCCTTGTGCGCTCCAATGCGACGGCATGAGGGCCTGATCGTGGCAATGGAAGTTGTCAGCTCACATTCGGAATGAGCCGGAAAAATGGCTGTGGTGACGCTTGCGTGTGCCGGGGATGTGATGATCAACCGTCCGGATCCGAGCTCGATGCTGCGGCATGTGGAAGCGCATTTCCAGCAGGCCGGCATCGGCTACTGCAATCTGGAAGGGCCTACGTGCGACGGCGGTGAGAAACATCCGGGCAAGGCCGGCATCAGCCTGCACTTGCGGTCCTCGCCGCAAGCGGCGAATGCCCTTGCCAGCGCCGGCATCGATGTGGTCAGCCTGGCGAACAATCACGCGCTGGACTATGGCGTCGCCGGGCTCGAGCAGACCATCAAGGCGCTCGACGACGCCGGAATTGCCCACGCCGGCGCCGGACGTGATCTCGCTGCGGCGCGCCAACCCGCGTTCCTTGAAGTGAACGGGTTGCGGATCGCACTACTCTCTTACACCTCGGTCTGTGTTCCCCCGTTCGCGGCGACCGCGACGGCGCCCGGCGTGGCCATGGTGCGAATCAAGACGACCTACGCCGCGAATCTCAGGTTGTTTCAACAGCCGGGCAGCCCGATGCTGACGCGGACCACGAGCGAGCCGGAAGATGTTGCAATGTTGCTCGATGACGTGAAGGCGGCAAAGAGCGGCGCGGATGTCGTGATCGTGGCGTGGCATTGGGGCATTTCGGAGCGCTGGGGAAAACTCGCCGACTACCAGAAAGAGCTCGGGCGCGCCGTCATCGATGCCGGCGCGGGCGCCATCATCGGCCACCACGCGCACATGTTGCTGGGCGTCGAGTTTTACCGCGGCTGTCCCATCTTTTACAGCCTGGGAAACTTCGCTTTCGATCTCGATCACCCCTATTTCCGCAGGGAAAGCGCGATCGTTCTTTGCGACGTGTCCCACGATGGTATCGCCCGCGTTCGCATGATTCCGGTGCTGATCAACGACCGTCACGAGCCCGTTCCCGTTCGGGCCGAAGGCGATGGGCGGAAGGTCGCGTGGTTCCTGGAATATCTCTCCGAAGGGCTGAACACAAAATTCGTCAACTGCGGCGACCGTGTTGAGCTGCTTGCAGAGTCGTAAAGGCAATCGGCTCACGCGAGAAGGCGCCGGCCCACGATGTTGCCGGCTGCGTTCATGCATGCGCTACTGAACGCTGACTGCCTGATTGCTTTCCTGGTACCATATCCTTGCCGGAGTCGGGCAAACGCGCTCGTGTTTGCAGTTTCTTCCGAATGGGTGGAAGTCGAGGCGATGAACAAGGAGCTCGGGTCGTGAAGGGTGACGGGGTAAATTGTGAGCAGTGAAGCAAAACCAAGACCTGCCGCCGGCGTGCGGCAACGGCTTCGCGAACGCCTGGCGAGCGGGCCAATAATCCTCGCGCCCGGCATCTATGATGCTTACGGCGCGCGCTTCGTCGAGCAGGCCGGGTTCGAGGCGGTGTACCTGACCGGCAACGGTGCCTCCGCAAGCCTGCTCGGGCGGCCCGACGTCGGGCTGGTGGACCTCACATTGATTGCGAGCCACGCCCATCGTGTCGCGTCCTGCGTGGACATCCCGCTCATCTGCGACGCCGATACCGGCTACGGCAACGCGGTGAATGTCAGGCGCACAGTCGAGGAGTTCGAGGCCGCGGGTGTCGCGGCGATCCACCTCGAGGACCAGGTGTCGCCGAAGCGCTGCGGCCAGCTCCCCGGCGCGCGGCCGGTAATCGCGCTCGCCGAGGCGGTGGGCAAGGTCGAGGCCGCCGTCGCCGCGCGCCGCGACCCGGACTTCGTCATCATCGCCCGCACCGACTCGGCCGAAGGACAGGGGCTGGAGGAGGCGATCCGGCGCGCGCGGGCGTTCCGCAAGGCCGGCGCCGACGTCGTCTTCGCCGAGCTGAAGAGCGGGCCGACGATACTCGATGACCTGAAACGGCTCGCCTCGGAAGTGGAGGCGCCGTGCCTTGTCAACATGGGCGCGGGCGGCAGGCTCGACGAGCTCACTCCTGACGACATTGGGCGGCTTGGCCTGCGCATCGCCATATATCCCGGCCTCGCGCGGGCCGTGGCGGGATACGCGATGCGCGAGGCGCTCGCCGCGTTGAAGCGCGACGGCAACACGAAGGCGGTGCGCGGCCGCATGCTCAGCCTGCGGGAGTACAACGAAGCGCTCAAGCTCGACGAGATCGAGGAATGGGAACGCCAGTACCTGCTGTCGCGTTGAATCATTTATGAAAGAGGGAAGACAGTGCTGAAGATCGGAGTCCTGCCGGGCGACGACATCGGGCTGGAAGTGGTGCCCGAGTGCGTGAAGGTGATGAATGCCGCGGCAGCGAAGGCGCGGCTGGATGTGCAATGGCAGGAGCTGCTGACCGGGCGCCGGGGGCACGAGGCCTACGGGCACAGCTGCCCGCAGGAGACGGTGGACGTGCTCGCGAAGCTCGACGGCTGGGTGCTGGGGCCGCACGGCCACGACGCCTATCCCAGGAACGATCCGACCTGGATCAATCCGCCGTTGCGCAAGAAGTTCGAGATGTTCGCCAACGTGAAGCCGGTCAGGTCGTACCCGAACATTCCCTCGCTGCACAAGGACGTGAACATCGTGTTCCTGCGCGAGACGACCGAGGGCATGCAGGCGGCAGGTGTGGTGGTCGCGGGCAGCGGAGAGTTCCGCCCGAACGACGACATCTCGGTCGGCATGCGCGTGATCACGCGCCGCGGCGCGAACCGCGTCGCGCGCGCGGCCTTCGAGATCGCGCGCACGCGCCCCCGCAAGCTGGTGACCGCCGTGCACAAGGCGTCGGTTTACAAGCTGTGCTGCGGCATGTTCGCCGAGGAGTGCCGCAGGGTGGCGAAGGAGTATCCGGACGTGAGGCTGGAGGAAATGCTGGTGGACGGCTTCGCGATGAAGCTCGTGATGAACCCGCAGCGCTTCGACGTGGTGGTCACCACCAACCAGTTCGGCGACATTCTCACCGACGAGGGCGCCGGTGTCGTCGGCGGGCTGGGGCTCGCGCCGGGGCTCGTCATGGGCGAGCGCTACGCGATGGCGCAGGCGACGCACGGCTCGGCGCCGGACATCGCGGGCAGAAATGTCGCGAACCCTTACGCGATGATCGTGTCGGGGAAGATGCTGTTCGAATGGCTCGGCCGCAAGCGCAGCGAGCCGAAGGTGATCGAAGCGGCGCGGCGGATGGAGGCGGCGGTGGAGAAAGTGATCGCGGAGGCGAAGCACCTCACGCCGGACCTCGGTGGGAGGGCGAGCACGACGGAAATGGGCGACGCCGTAGCCGCGGCCGTTTAGGGACTAATTGAGGATTGCTCGAATTACGAGCCCACTGCATGGACATACGCAAGCGACGGCCGCGGCTGAAAAGAACGGCATTTAATTCCGAAAATCAGTACTTGTCATGAAGCGTGACGGGCAAATCCGGTGTACAAGAGGAAACGGATGAACGCCGCGGCGTGGGCTTCGCCAGAGGTGTGGGCCCAGTCACGCTTCATTCCGGCTTGATTCCCGCCAGCTTTACCACCTCGCCCCACTTCTTCAGTTCCGCCTTCAGGTAGGCAGTGAACTCCTCGGGGCTGGAAGGCGTCGGGACGGTCCCGTCCGCCAGCATGCGGTCAATGACGTCCTTCTGGTTCAGGGTGTCAACGATTGCCCTGTTGAGCTTCATGACGATGTCCCGGGGCATGTTGGCGGGCCCGATCATCCCGGCCCACGCGTAGGCCTCGTACCCCGGCACGCCCGATTCGGCTATGGTCGGGAACTCGGGCAGTGAGGGGACCCGTTTGGCGTTGCCGACGCCGAGCGCTCTGACCCTGCCGGCGCGCACATGCGGCAGTACCGGTGGGATGCTGGCGTAGATGAGCTGGGTCTCGCCGGACAGGGTGGACAGCACGGCAGGCGCCATTCCCTTGTACGGGACTTGAAGTATCTTCACCTTCGCCATCGCGTTGAACAGCTCTCCGGCGAGATGGCTCGAATTGCCCACCCCGGGCGAGGAGTAGGTGATCTCGCCGGGCCGCGCCCTGGCGAGCGCGATGAGCTCCTTCACGTTCTTCACCGGGAGCGAGGGGTGCGAGACCAGCAGCAGCGGAAAGTTCACCATGTTGGCGATCTGGGTGAAGTCCTTCAGCGTGTCGTGGGGCAGCTTGGCATAGAGGAAGGGATTCACCGCCAGCGGGCCGGCGGAAGCGGCCGCGAGGGTGTAGCCGTCCGGGGGCGCCGCTTTCAGCACTTCGAGCCCGAGGATGGCGTTCGCGCCCGCGCGGTTCTCGACGAAGACCTGCTGGCCGAGGCGCTCGGAGAGGCCCTTGCCCACGATCCGCCCGATGTAGTCCACCCCGCCGCCGGCCGGAAATGGCACGATGATCCGGATCGGCCTGTTGGGATAGGCCTGAGCAGACGCCGCGGCCGGATGCAGGCCGAGCGCTCCCAGTGCGATTGCGCCGATGATGGCTCTAGTTCTCATCGTCTCCTCCTGTTGTGTTTCAGGTGAGAGGAAGTATACTTCCCGGCCGGCCCTCCGGGTCAATCGAAACCGTGGAAAGATGGGTAAGACCGCGGGCTCAAGTTAGCCCCGATTATTCATGAACAAGGATCCTCGTGCAGAGTCGCAAGACATCTCGTCACGCACGTATCGTCGGAGCATCCTGTGTTTATGAATAATCGGGGTTAGAGCGGAAAGAGGGAAAACAGTGCTGAAGATCGGAGTCCTGCTGGGCGACGACATCGGGCTGGAGGTCGTGCCCGAGGCGGTGAAGGTCATGAAAGCGGCCGCGGCGAAGGCCGGGCTCGAGGTGCAGTGGAGCGATCACCCCATCGGCAAGCGCGGGCACGAGCTGCACGGCCACACGATGCCGCAGGTCACGGTGGAGGCGCTGGAAAAGACGGACGGGTTCCTGTGCGGGCCGATCGGGCACGGCGCCTATCCGCGCAACGACCCGACCTGGATCATGCCGCCGCTGCGCAAGCGCTTCGACCTCTTTGCCAGCATCAAGCCGGTGAAGTCCTACCCGAACATCCGGTCGGTGCACAAGGACGTGGACATCGTGTTCCTGCGGGAGGTGACCGAGGGCATGCAGTCCTCCGACACCGTCGTCGCGGGCGCGGGAGAGTTCCGGCCGAACGACGAGATCACCATCGCCTCGCGTGTGATCACGCGGCGCGGGTCGAGCCGGGTCGCGCGTGAGGCCTTCGAGATCGCCCGCGCACGCCCCCGCAGGAAGGTGACCGCGGTGCACAAGGAGCCGGTGTACCGGCTCGCTTGCGGCATGTTCGCCGAGGAGTGCCGCAAGCTTGCGAAGGAATACCCCGACGTGGAGCTCGAGGAAGTGCTGGTGGACGGCTTCGCGATGAAGCTCGTGATGAATCCGCAGCGCTTCGATGTGGTGGTCACCACCAACCAGTTTGGCGACATTCTCACCGACGAGGGCGCGGGGGTCGTCGGCGGCCTCGGTCTCGCTCCGGGCCTGTGCGTAGGCGAGCGCCTCGCGATGTCGCAGGCGACACACGGCTCGGCGCCGGACATCGCCGGCAGGAACATCGCGAACCCTTACGCGATGATCGTGTCGGGGAAGATGCTGTTCGAATGGCTCGGCCGCAAGCGCAGCGAGCCGAAGGCTACCCAGGCCGCGAGGCTCATTGATGCCGCCGTGGACAAGGTGATCGCGGAGGCGAAGCACCTCACGCCCGATCTCGGCGGGAAGGCGAGCACTACCGAGATGGGTGATGCGATCGCCGCCGCCGTCTGAAACCTGTTGCAGGACGCAGGCGGTGACGGCGTAAACCTCGTCGTCGGTGGCGGCGTGCGCGACGCGGCCGCCCAGCGTGGCCGCGGCAGCGGCGCCGGCTAGGCCGGCGCCCGAGAAGACTGTCCCCCGTCAAACTGTCGGGGCCGGCTATAATCAAACTGTAAACAAAAAAGCCGTTCCACCAGCAACCGGGAGCAGATCACCGGCGACCTGCTGCTGCAGGCGCGAGTTCCGTCGAAGAGGAGATTCGAGGATGTTCATGCGATTCGTCATCGGGTGCGGGACCGCTTTGCTGATGGCGCTTGCCGCGCCCGCCGCAGCGCAGCAGACGGGGAATCCGCAGGCCGGACAGAAAGGGCAGACAAAGAGCAAGGGACAGAAGCGGCAGGCGATGAAGAAGGTCGAGAAGCTCACCTGCAAGCTCGGCACCGAAGACCGGCAAGCGCGCATTGCGGTGGAGCTCGTCAACGGCAGGACCAACCGCTTTGCGTACTACAGCAAATGGAAGCCGCGCACCTGCTCGATGGAGGTCGTGCGCGGCGATGCCTACAGCGCGTGGGACGATTACGGGGACGTCACCGCCGTCACCCTCATCGAGGAGAAAGGGGCCGTCCTGATCAACCACGAGCGCGGCAAATACCGTTTCCTCTTCCGCGACGTGGATCGCGGGCGTTACTGCGGCATGGACGGCAAGATCAACGGCAGCCTGACGATCTGGCGCGGCCGGCAGCAATGCGCGCTGGAGGGCGTGCTGGACGAGGGCGAATAGTGAAGCAGGTCGCGGAACGGCTGGTCGGCAGCATCCCGTTGTTCGCGGGACTGGAGCCGGCCGAGCTCGACGATGTCCTGCGCATCTTCCAGTCCGTGACATTCGGCGCGGGGGCGCGTATCCGCCGCCAGGGGCGACCCGCCGACAGCGCTTTCGTGATCGAGTCCGGGGAGACGGATGTCGTGACGGCGTTGCCGGGCGGCGGCGAAGCCTTGGTGGCGACGCTGGGGCCGGGCAGCGTGCTCGGGGAGATGGCCCTGCTGGAGAGCGGCACCTGCTCCGCCACCGTGATCGCCCGCGAGCCGGTTTCCGGCTACGTCATCGAGCGCGACGGCTTCCGGATGCTGCTCGCGCAGCGCAGCCGCGCGGCATTCGCGATCCAGGGCCGCATCACGCGGGCGCTGTGCCAGCGGTTGCGCGATCTCAACGCGAAGATACTGGCTTGCGACCTGCCCGAGGATGCCGCGCCGCCGCTCGCCGCCGGTGACGGGTTGCAGCGCGGGCAGTGCTCGTT
>DAIDBG010000036.1 GCA_027310225.1 bacterium
GCCTCGCGCGGCGCGTGCACCTGCGCTACGAGGGCACCGACACCGCGATCGTCATTCCCTATGGCCCGCTGCCGAAGATGCTGTCGCAGTTCGAGTCGGCCTACCGCGGCCGCTTCGGCTTCCTCATGCCGACACACGCGCTGGTGGCGGAAGCGGTCTCGGTGGAGGCGGCGGGCGGCGGCGAGCCGGTGCGCGAGGCGTTCGGAGAGCCGCGCGCCCCCCGCGGTGCGGCGCAGCCCGCGCGCCGCGTCCGGCTGTTCAGCGAGGGCGCGGCGCACGATGCGCCGGTCTATCGCCGCGACGTCCTGCGCCCGGGGGACGTCGTCGCGGGCCCCGCCGTCATCGCGGAAGCCAACGCAACCACCGTCGTGGAGCCAAACTGGCAGGCGCAGGTCACGCCTCTCAATCACCTCGTGCTGATGCGCCGCGCGCCGCGGCCGCGACGGGAAGCGGTCGGCACGCGGGTGGATCCCGTGATGCTGGAGATCTTCAACAACCTGTTCATGTCGATCGCCGAGCAGATGGGGGTGGCGCTCGCCAACACCGCGCAGTCGGTCAACATCAAGGAGCGGCTCGATTTCTCCTGCGCGCTGTTCGACACCGCCGGCGGGCTCATCGCCAATGCCCCGCACCTGCCGGTGCACCTCGGCGCGATGGGCGAGAGCGTGCGCGTCATCGCGGCCGGGAACGCCGGCCGCATGCGGCCGGGCGACGCGTACATGCTCAACAACCCGTACCACGGCGGCACCCATCTCCCCGATATCACCGTGGTGAGCCCGGTATTCGAACGCCGGCCGACCGCAGGACCCGAGGAAGGGATAGCGCCCGGAGAGTCGGCCGGCGTTACCGCCGCACGACTTGCGATTGAGGAACCAGCACCCAGAATTCTGTTCTATGTGGCGTGCCGCGGCCACCATGCCGACATCGGCGGGGTCACCCCCGGCTCGATGCCGCCGGACAGCCGGCGCCTCGAGGAGGAAGGCGTGCTGATCGACAACTTCCAGCTCGTCGCCGCCGGCCGCCTGCGCCAGGACGAGACCCTCGCCCTGCTCTGCGGCGCCCGCTACCCGGCGCGCAATCCCGAGCAGAACCTCGCCGACCTGCGCGCCATGGTCGCGGCCAACCAGAAGGGCGTGACGGAGCTCGCGCGCGCGGTGGAGCACTTCGGGCTCGATATCGTGCAGGCGTATATGCGCCACGTGCAGGACAACGCGGAGGAAGCGGTGCGCCGCGTGATCGACGCGCTCAAGGACGGCGAGTTCGCCTACGAGATGGACAACGGCGCGGTGATCCGCGTCCGGATCGCCGTGGACCGCGGCCGGCGCAGCGCGACGATCGACTTCAGCGGCACCTCCGGCCAGCTCGACACCAACTTCAACGCGCCGAAGGCGGTTACGATATCCGCCGTGCTCTACGTGTTCCGCACGCTGGTGAACGACGACATCCCGCTCAACGCCGGCTGCCTGAAGCCGCTCGAGATCCTCGTTCCCGAAGGTTCCATGCTCAATCCCCGCTTTCCGGCCGCGGTGGTCGCGGGCAACGTCGAGACCTCGCAGTGCGTAACCGACGCGCTCTACGGCGCGCTCGGCGTGATGGGCGCCTCGCAGGGCACGATGAACAACTTCACGTTCGGCAACGAGCACCATCAGTACTACGAGACGATCTGCGGCGGCTCCGGCGCCGGCGACGGCTTCGCCGGCGCCGATTGCGTGCACACCCATATGACCAACACGCGGCTCACGGATCCGGAGGTGCTCGAATGGCGCCACCCGGTGCTGGTCGAGGAATTCGCGGTCCGCCGGAGCAGCGGCGGCGCGGGCCGCTGGCGCGGCGGCGACGGCGCGGTGCGCCGCATCCGTTTCCTGGAGCCGATGACCGCGGCGATCCTCTCGGGCCACCGCCGCGTGCCGCCCTACGGCATGGCCGGCGGCAGGCCCGGCGCGGTCGGGCGCAACTGGGTGCGGCATTCGAGCGGTGCGATCGTCGAGCTGGGAGCCTGCGAGCAGATCAGTCTGAACGCGGGCGACGCGTTCGTGATCGAGACGCCGGGCGGGGGCGGTTACGGTCCGCCGCCGGACAATTTCAATCTAAAACCTCCCCCCGTTAGAGGCGCGGCCTCTAACGGGGAGGGAAATCAAATGTGAACCGCCGAGCGCGCGGAGAGAAGCAAAAACAACAATCGAACCGCCAAGGCCGCCAAGCACGCCAAGCACGCCAAGCACGCCAAGCACGCCAAGCACGCCAAGCACGCCAAGCACGCCAAGAAAATCAAGATAATTGAACCGCCAAGGCGCCAAGAGATCCCCGAAATTTAGGATTCAATGGATGGTTCAACGCTGCGCGTGAGCGCCGACGTAGCGAGTCCGACTCCGCGCGCTTGTTAGCCCTATAACGAGACATTCACTTGGTTTCTCGATCAGACCGGAGAATTGGACGCCAACTGCAAATGCACTTTGGACCACAAGGCAAAGGCATAGCCTTCAGAGCTTCTTCAACGGAAAATACCTTTCCGGAATACTTCTCGCACTGCGGTCCCGTTCTTGGGTCTTCACCGCGGGATTTTAGATTCCGTTCCACTGTAGGCACGGAATACCCGGTTTTTTTCGCAATTGCTTTTACATCGACGCCTGCTTCGTGAAGTTGAAGCATCTCGGCAACAGGTGGCCACGGTTTAGGTTTTGAGATTTCGATCCCAACGACAATCCCCCGCCGTTCGTTTTCCTTAAGGCGCTCTAATTCCTCAATCCATCTTTTTTTGAATTCGGCGCCCATTCGTCCGACTTGGCCTCAGCATGAGAGGGCTAAATATCCAATAGTCAGCGAAGTCGCCGAATATCATACCCGCCTCGGCATTCATCGGCCGTCTCTCAATTTTTGTTCTCCTTGGCGGTCTTGGCGGCCTTGGCGGTTCAATTATTTGTCTTCGATCTTCTTAGCGGTTCAGGTTTTCCCTTCGTCCTTCATCCTTCCGCCTTCCTCCTTTGGCTCTGCTTGCGGCTCGAAGCCAAGCAGCTTCAAGAGCCACACCAGCGCAAAGCCCGCGGCAAGCGGCCACCAGTGCAGGACGAGAACCGCGAGCGCGCCCGAGACTCCGTAGGCGAAGCCCATCAGCAGGGTGCCATAGTGCCTGGTGCGGTGATACGCGAACGTCATGGCGAGCGCGATGACGATGAACAACCCGGAAACGACGTAGATGACGGTGCTCACTGGCGTGAAGGTTCAAAGTTCAAGGTTCAAAGTTCAAGGTTCAGAGTTCAGAGTTCAGAGTTCAGAGTTCAGGGTTGAAAACAACGGGCGGTCGAGTTGCGGCGTCCCATCCGCCCGGATCGCACACTATCGGCGGTTCACTTTCCGTTCAGCAGCACGCACCGCGTGCTGCTATGATTGTTACAGATTTTCCCCGATCGTGTCACCGCCATAGCCGATGCGGAAGAACAAACGCACGCTCGCCACCTGCTGCGCGACGCACCTGCTGCACGACGGGTTGTCCGACGTCACCTACGTGCTGCTGCCGCTGCTCGCGCAGACCTTCGGCCTTTCGCTCACGCAGGTCGGGCTCATCCGTTCCGCGCATCGCGCCGCGATGGCGACCTTCCAGATTCCGGCGGGGCTCGTCGCGGAGCGCTTCGGCGAACGCAACCTGCTTGCGCTCGGCACGCTCGTCGCGGGGCTCGCGTTCCTCGCGCTCGGCTACGCTCCCGGCTTCTGGGCGATTCTCGTTGCGCTGTTCTTCGCCGGGCTCGGTTCCGCCGTGCAGCACCCGCTCGCCTCGACCGTCATTTCACACGCGTATCCGGACGCAGGGCGGCGCACGGCGCTGGGCACCTACAACTTCTTCGGCGACGTCGGCAAATTCGTCTTCGGCGGCGTGGTGAGCCTGCTGCTCCTCGCGGGGATCTCCTGGCAGGCGCCGGTCGTCGGATTTGGCCTGCTGGGCATCATGACCGCAATCGCCATCTTCTTGCTCGTCACCAATACGCGTGATGCCACAATGAGAGCAGGCCAAATTATACCGTCGGCAAAGGCCGCGGGTTGGGGCATCCGCAGCCCGCAGGGCTTCACCGCGCTCTGCCTGATCGAGGTCCTCGATTCGAGCACGCGTACCAGTTTTCTCACCTTCATCGCGTTCCTGCTCATTGCGAAAGGCCTGCCGGAGGGCTGGGCCGCGCTTTCAGTACCGCTGATCCTCGCCGGCGGCATGGCCGGCAAGCTCGCGTGCGGGATGCTGGCCGAGCGCTTCGGCATCATCCGCTCGATCGTGATCACGGAGCTCGCAACCGGCATCGGCATCCTGGCGACGCTCGTTCTTCCCTGGTTCGCCACGCTCCTGTTGCTGCCGCTGATCGGGGTGGTGCTGCAAGGGACGTCATCGGTGCTCTACGCGACGATCGGCGACCTGGTGGACAAGGAGCGGCTGCCGCGCGCTTTCGGGCTCTTCTACACGCTGGGCTCGATCTGCGGGATCGCCGCCCCGCTCGGCTACGGTCTCGTCGGCGATGTTCTTGGGGTTGGGAACGCGATCGCGATCATCGGTCTCGCCGTGCTCGCCACGCTGCCGCTGGCGCTCATGCTGAGACCGGCGATCGACGAGACGCGGCCGGCCGGCATCTAGTGTCCATTTCGGTGATGGCGATCGTTCTGGCGGCGGCCGTGATGCACGCCGGCTGGAACGCGTTGGTGAAGTCCGGCGGCGACAAGCTCCTCGACATCACGCTCATCACCACCGCCGCAGCCCTCGTCGCCGCTCCGGCCCTCCTCGTGGTGCCGCTGCCCGCACCGGCGAGCTGGCCGTATATCGCCGCGTCGGTGGTCGTCCACTGCGCCTATTTCCTGCTCGTGGGCCTCGCCTACCGCCACGGCGACCTGAGCTTCGCCTATCCGCTCATGCGCGGCAGCGCGCCGCTCGTTACCGCAATCGTTTCGGTCGTGCTGCTGGGCGAACGGCTCGGTGTCGGAGGATGGACCGGCGTTGTGCTGCTTTCGCTCGGCGTGCTTGCGCTGACGCGCGACAACTGGCGCTCGGGACATCTGCAGGGCCGCGCACTCGCATTCGGGCTTGCCAATACGGCGGTCATCGTCGTCTATACGCTGGTTGATGGCGTCGGAGTACGGCTGGCTGGCAACGCGTGGAGCTACGTCACGTGGATGTTTTTTTTGAACGCCGTACCGCTGCTGCTCATCATGCTCGTTGTGAACGGTTCGGCGCTGTTGCCTGCAGCGCGCCGCGGCTGGCGCACGGCGCTCGCCGGAGGCGCGTTGACATTCGGCGCCTACGGCCTCGTGCTGTGGGCGATGACGCAGGCGCCGATCGCGCTCGTGGCGGCATTGCGCGAGACGTCGGTCATCTTCGGCGTCGCAATCGCATCAACAATGCTCAAAGAGCGCTTCGGCGCAACACGCTGGATCGCAGCGGTCCTCGTCGTGACAGGAGCGGCGGCGATGAAGGTCATATAGAACCGTGCGCCGGCTCCACCCTGGGCTGCTTCATCGCGCTCACCATGGGCCAGCAGAGCTGGCTGCGGCTGCTCAATATCGAGCACCACGAAGTGATGGCGGGCACCTCCGCCTCGATGGCGCCGGGCTTCGAGACGGCTGAAGCTTTGGCTTTGGCCAAGGCTTCACCTGATTACTGGGCGAAAAACCAGTTTTGGTACGCGGGAAGCGCGTACCAAAACTTGGCCCTCGAACAGGCGCCGCTGCGTGCGGTAGAACGCCCCCTGCTCCGCGTGCCACGCGCCGTTGCGCTGCTTCACGGTGGCGGCGACCATCAGCACGCCCGAGGGCATCCCGATCCGGATCTCGCCCTCGGGGTCCCCGCCCCTGCGCAGTACCTCGTTGACGACGCTGCCTTCAATGCGCGCGGCGACTGCCATGCACAATGTGGCCGTCAGCGGCAGCGCGCGGTGCGGCTGGCCGTTCGACATCATCCGGGCGGTGAGATCCACGCCCGATCCCCGGACGGCTTCGCCCGTCAGCGTCTTCGCGTCCTGCGGGCCCGACACGAACCCCACGAAAGGGACCGCCGTGCGCTTCGCGGCTTCTTCCGGCGTCTTCGTGACGCCCATCGCAACCGAAGCCGCGATGCGGATCGCCGCAAGCTTCCGGAGCAACTCGGGATCAGCGTCTATTTCGTCCGGCATCTCGGTGCCGGCGAGACCGAGGTCGGCGGCGCGCACGAAGACACAGGCGTTCGCGGCATCCACCATGGACACGCGAAGCCGGCCGCAACCCGGCGTCTCCAGCGTATCCGCGGCGCTGCCGGTGGGCAGCAGCTTGCCGGTCGTCGCGCCGCCCGGCTCGCGGAACTCGAGCTTGACCGGCGCGCCGGTGCCGGCGACGCCGGGAATCGCGAGGTCCCCGTCCACCGCCGCCTTGCCGTCATCGAGCGCAAAGACGGCATGAATGATTTTCCTGGTGTTGGTGTTGTGAATGCGCACCAGCGCTTCCCCGCCCGATACCCTGACCAGCCCTTCGTCCACCGCGAACGGCCCCATGGCGGAAGACATGTTGCCGCAGTTCGCGCTGTAATCCACCCGCGCTTCCTTCACCTGCACCTGGGCGAACGTGTAGTCAATGTCCGCATCGGGCCGTGTTGACGGCCCGATGACACAGACCTTGGACAGCGAAGACACGCCGCCGCCCATGCCGTCGAGCTGCCGTCCATACGGATCAGGGCTGCCGATCGCCGCGAGGAAGATCTCGTCCCACAGCCTGCGGTCGGCGGGAAGGTCGCGCGCATGGAACACCACCGCGTTGCTGGTGCCGCCGCGCATTAAAACCGCCGGTATTTTCAATTGCTTCATGGAATTCTCCGTCGTCGCTTTCTGGTCACCAACCCGAATAACAAGGATGAAGGATGAACGTGGAAGGATGACTCTCGCGCTTCGCGCGATATGGAAGCATGCCCCGACCTTTCGTAACCTTCGGTCGGAGCCCCGATTGATTTACCGCCCGGGCGCCCGTGAAAGGGCGGGACTAGGACTCTCGCGCATAGCGTGGGGTCATCCTTCATCCTTCCGCCTTCATCCTTTTTCGTTTATCCTTCCGCCTTCATCCTTCTGACTTCAGAAACCGCGGGCGGCGCCTCGACCCGTGGCCCATCGTCGAAGTGCAGGTACTCCGGACCCAGCTTCTCGATGCTGTCGCAGCCGATCAACGCCATCACCCGCTCCACCTCAAGCTTGAGGATGTCGAGCGCGCGCACGACGCCTTCCTCGCCGCCCGCTGCGGCCCCGTAAAGCGGCGCGCGGCCGAGGAACACCATGTCGGCCCCGAGCGCGAGCGCCTTCACGATATCCGAGCCGCGCCGGAATCCGCTGTCCGCCATGACGGCGAGCCGCTCGCCGACGGCGTCGGCGATCTGCGGCAGCACTTCGATCGGCGCCGGCGCGCCGTCGAGCTGGCGCCCGCCGTGGTTGGACACAAAGATGCCGTCAGCACCGTGCTGCGCCGCGAGCTGCGCGTCCTCGACAGTGAGGATGCCCTTCACCAGCAGCTTTTTCGGCCACAACCGGCGCAGCCAGGCGAAATCCTCCCAGTTGAGCGCTTCGCGCCGCATGCGGAACTGCGTGAGCGTCGGGGAGATGATCCTGCCGCCGGCATTGACATCCATGTTCTGGAAGCGCGGCACGCCGGAGGCGGCGAGCGTCCTCAGGAACACGCCCGCGAGCCAGCGCGGGTGCAGCAGCCCGTCGAGCATGTTGCCCGCGCTCAGCCGGAACGGAACCTCGAAGCGGTTGCGGCGGTTGTACTCGCGGTTGCCGGCCACCGGGATGTCGGTCGTCAGCACCAGGGCTTCGAAGCCGGCCTCGAGCGCGCGCGTGGCGAGCCGCTCCGCCGTCCCCAGGTCCTTGGACATGTAAAGCTGGAACCACAGCGTGCCCCCCGCCTCCCGCGCCACGCGTTCCATCGCGACGAACGAGGCGGTCGAGAGCACGAATGGGACGTTCATGCGGCGCGCCGCGCGCGCGAGCGCGACGTCGGCCTCGAAGCAGTAGAGCCCGGCGGCGCCCGTTGGCGCGATGCCGAACGGGCAATCGAAGCTCTTGTCGAAAACCGCCGTCTTCTGGGACCGACCGGATACGTCCACCAGCGTACGCGGCAGGAAACGGACGCGCTGGAACGCCGCGCGGTTGGCGGCAAGCGTCACGCCCTCCTCGACGCCGCCGGCGAGGAACTCGTAGGCGATGCGCGGCAGGCGCCGGCGCGCGACGGCGTGCAGGTCCTCGATGTTGAGCGCTTCCTTGAAGTTCACTTACTGGACTCTCCGCCCGTTCCCCGTAACGGCGCTGAGCCGCGCCCGTTCGTGAAATCGGTAAACTGGCGCTATTGTAGTTCACGCCGTGACG
>DAIDBG010000017.1 GCA_027310225.1 bacterium
TGCCGGCGGTCTTGCACAGCCGCACCGCTTCCTCCACCTCGGGCCGCGGCGGATCAATCATCCCGACCAGCCCCAGGAAAACGAGATCCCGCTCCACCGCGTCGGCGGCGAGCGGCGCCGGCACGCCGTCCCAGCGCCGGCACGCGAAGCCGATGACCCGCAGGCCCTCCGCGGCCATGCGCTTCGCCATTTCGAGCGTCTTGTTGACGTCGAGGGGCGCCGCCTGCGCGCCGTGCAGCGCCACTGCACAGCGCTCGACGAGCTTCTCCGGCGCACCCTTCGTGTAGGCGATGATCCCCGGCCCGTCCCGGTGGAACGTCGTCATCAGCTTGCGCTCGGGATCGAAGGGCAGTTCCGCGATGCGCGGCGTCGCGGCCTCGAGCGCGTCCTTGTCGTAGCCCGCTTTCCGTGCCGCCAGGAGCAGCGCGATCTCGGTGGGGTCGCCGAATTCCTTCCAGCCCTCGGGGGCCGAAGCGTCGTTGTTGAGCGCGAGCCCCGTCAATATCAATCGCGCCGCATTCCCTTCCAGGTCTTTCCTTTCGGGATGCCTGAGGTGCCGTTGCTCGAGCCAGAACTCCTCCACGTGCATGCGGTTCTGGGTGAGCGTGCCGGTCTTGTCCGAGCAGATATAGGTGACGGACCCGAGCGCCTCCACCGCCGGCAGGCGCCGTATCAGGGCATTCCGCCCGACCATCTTGTGGGCGCCGAGCGCGAGCGAGATGGTGACGACCGCCGGCAGCGCCTCGGGAATCGCCGCCACGGCGAGGCTCACCGCCGTGAGAACCATCAGAGCGAGCGGCTCGCCGCGGGCCAGCCCGAAGAGGAACACGACGCCGGAGATCGCGAGCGCCACGATCGCAAGCTTGCGCCCGAACTCCGCGAGCCGCTTCTGCAGCGGGGTCCTGACCTCGCCCTCCTGCGCGAGCAGCGCGGCGATCTTGCCGAGCTCTGTGCCCATGCCGGTCGCGACGACCAGGCCGCGACCGCGCCCGTAGGCGACGGTCGTGCCCTTGTAGGCCATGTTCCTGCGGTCTCCCAATGCGGAATCGGCGCCTTCGAGCGGTCTCGGGTGCTTCTCAATCGGCACCGACTCCCCGGTGAGCGCAGCTTCTTCCGTCTTGAGAACGACGGTCTCGAACAGCCGCAGATCCGCGGGAACCAGGTTCCCCGCCTCCAGCACGACCACGTCGCCGGGCACCAGCTCCGCGGCGTGCACGTCCTCAACCGAACCGTCGCGCAGGACCCGCGCGCGCGCGGCAGCGAGTTTCTTGAGGGCGGCGATGGCCTTATCAGCCCGGTACTCCTGGATGAAGCCGATCATCCCGTTCATCATGACGATCACGAGAATCGCGATCGTGTCGATGACCTCGCCGATGAATCCGGAGATCACGGCCGCCACCAGCAGCACGATGATCATGAAGTCGGTGAACTGGTCGAGCAGCATGCGCCAGGGGCTCCGCCGCTCCTCCTCCTGGATGACGTTGGGCCCGGAGCGCGAGAGCCGGTCCGCGGCTTCGGCGCGTTTCAGGCCCGTAGCGGTATCCACCCGAAGTCGGGCGCTGGTTTCCTCGATGGAAAGACAGTGCCAGGCGGGCGTCCTGTCCCCGGCGTTCGCGGGGGCGATGGATTGCGGATTGTCGGTCATGGCAGCAGGCCGGAGGCAGATTAACCGGTCGTCCGGACGGCGATATTGACGTGGCGCAAACGGCTGACGCTCTCGCGGCTCGTCAGGTCATGCTCAGTCAACCTTGATGCTGGTAGTACGGGCGAGCTTCGCCCAGCGCGCGAGGTCTTCACGCAGACCAGTTGACCGCCTCCACCGTCGGCAGCCCCCGCTCCTGCGCTTCGTGGTGGCGAACGCGCGCCTTCTCACTGCCCTGCGCTGTCAGTCTGCCGGTGGTTTTGCATTGCTGATCAGCAGCGCGGCTCGCCCCGTGACTTGTCCCCGTTCCACCCGCTCGTGCAGCGCTTCCGCCTCCTCCAGCGGGCGAGTCTCGGTCACCAGCGGCCAGACCTCGCCCCGGGCGACGAGGTCCAGCGTTTCCAGGATCTCGCTGCGCGTCACGTAGCGGCTGCCCAGCAGGTCCTGCTCCTTGAGCAGCATGTCGAGCGCGGAAACCCTGAAAGCCTGCCCCGCGCCGCCGAGCGTCACCAGCCGCCCGCGGCGGCCGAGCGCCCTCGCTCCCGCCTCCAGCGTCGAGGTGCTGGATACGTAATCGACGGCAACATCGATGCCCTCCCCCTTCGTAAGATCGAGCAGGGCCTCCGCTACGTCGCCGGCCGATGCGTTCACCACCTCGTCCGCGCCGGCCTCGCGGCAGGCCTCGAACTTCTCCGCGGCGATATCCACGGCGATCACACGGGCCCTTGCCCACTTCGCCATCATCACCTGGTGGATGCCGACCCCGCCCCCGGCGCCGAATACCGCGACGCTCTCGCCGGCCCTGATGCGGGCCCGCTTCAGGACCTTGTAGGGGGTGGCGAGCGCGTCCGTGATGACGCCGACTTCGGCCGGGTGCCCCTCGTAGTCGAGACCCTCGGGCAGCTTGATGAAGATGTGCGCGGGAAGCTTGATGTATTCAGCGTAGCCGCCATCGCAATTGCGCCCGACGTTGCCGCCGCTGTTCACGCACAGCGGTTCCAGATTCGCGAGGCACCACCGGCAATGGCCGCAGTTCAGGTAGTAGTACGCGGTGACGCCGTCGCCGACGGCGAGCCCCTTCACGCCGGCGCCGATCGAGACGATCTCGCCCGTGATCTCGTGGCCGATGATGCGCGGAAACTCGGCGGCGATCCGCCCCGCCTTGATGTGCTGGATGGTGAGGCCCGACCCGCAGGCCAGCACGCGCGCCACGGCCTCCCCCGGACCGGCAACGGGATCGGGGAGCTTCGTCAATTCGAAGGGCCTGCCGGGCCCTTTCAGAACCATCGCTTTCATCAGTCCAGCAGCCCGTTTCCGTCCCGGCGGTTTTGCATCAGGAGTTTGTCCGAACCGAGGCCGACAAACTCCTAGAACATGAAGTTCGCCGCTTTCAGGAAAAGCGTCCGGTTGACGCCGTCCGAATGCAGGAAGGCGGCCGCATCGCGCACCAGTTTCTCGACCCCGAGCTCTTTCATGTAGCCGTGGCCGCCGTGGATTTCCATGGTCCACGTGGCGATTTTCCACGCCGCTTGCGCCGCCATGGCCTTGGGAAGCGCGCCGAGGGTCCGATCCCAGCCATGCTCCTGGTGATCCGCCAGCCAGCAGGCGCGGTGGATGTACGAGCGGGCCGCGTCCATCAGCATGCGCATCTCGGCGAGCTGGGCGCGGATGCCGTCATGCTCGATCAACGGCCTGCCGCCCTGGATTCGCAGCCTCGCCCAGTCGATCGCCTTCCGGTGCAGCGCGCCGGCGACGCCGAGGACCGAGGCGCCGGCATAGGCATTCGATTGCGGGAAGAACTCGGCGAGCACGTTGAAGCCGTTGCCGGCCGTTCCCACGACGTTCTCGTCCGGGATGAAGCAATCCCGGAACACCAGCTCGGCGTTGTTGGCAAGGCGCTCGCCCATCTTGTCGTGCACGCGGCCGATGGTGAAGCCGGGCCGGCCCCGTTCCACCAGAAAGCAGGTGGATCCCTCGGCCATCGGCCTGCCCGGCTCGGTCTGCACGAACACCAGGTAGTGGCTCGCGCGGTTGCCGTTCGAGATGAAATGCTTCATGCCGTTCACGACCCAGCCGCCCCCGGTCTTCCGGGCGCCCGTCCGGAACGGCGTCGGGTGGGGAAGGAAATAGTTGGAGGCGTTGTCGGGCTCCGTGATGCCGATGGCGAGCACGCCGCGCGGGTCCTTCGCAAACGCCGGCAGGATGCGGGCCTGCTGCCCCGCGTTCAGCGCCTTCTGCATGATCTGCGCGATCTTGAGCGTCTGGGCGATGATCACCGAGACGCCCAGGTCGCCTTTGGCGAGCTCCTCGATCACCATGGCGGTCGTGAGGGAGTCGGCGCCGGCGCCGCCCCATTTCTCGGAAAGCGTCATGGTGCGGATGCCCACTTCGTGCGCCTTTTCGACGATCTCCCAGGAGAAGCTCTGCTCCGGGTCCGGGTCCGCATCGAGCTTCGCCGCTCTCGGTATCACCTCGCTTTCGACAAAGCGCGCAACGCTCTTCAGTATGGCGCGCTGCTGTTCGTCCACGATGAAGATGTCTTCCATGGCGACCCGATGAGGCTGATGAGTCTTTTCGCCCGATATTATGAGACAATCCGGCCACCCCGGGTGACGAGAATCGGTGGAATACGAATACGACGTGATCGTGGTCGGGAAAGGCAACGCTGCGCTGTGCGCGGCGCTGTCGGCGCGCGATCAGGGCGTAACGGTCGCCATGCTGGAGGCTGCGCCGGTCGAGGAATCCGGCGGCAACAGCCGCTTCGCCGGCGGGGTCATGCGCTTCGCCTACGACTCGGTCGAGGACCTCGGGCAGCTCACCGACCTCACCGACGACGAAGCGAGGGGCGCCGACTGGGGCAGCAACACGCGCGAGGAGTTCTTCGACGACCTCTTCCGCCTCACCGGCTACCGCACCGATCCCGACCTCTCGGAAACGCTGGTTGTCCACAGCTTCGAGACCCTGGTCTGGCTGCGTTCGAAGGGCGCGCGCTTCGTGCCCAATTACGGCCGCCAATCGGGCGTCGTGGGCGGCAGGCGCAAGTTCTTCGGCCGCATGCCGATCGAGGTCTCCGGCGGCGGCGCGGGGCTGGTGCAGTACCTGGATGCCGCCGCGCGCAAGGCGGGAATCGATATCTTCTATGAGACGCGCGCGGCCGCGCTGCTCTACGACGG
>DAIDBG010000090.1 GCA_027310225.1 bacterium
CTAGGGTCCTTGATTGACAGGATTGTGGACCTGTTGGGTCAAGTTTTCAGGCTGCGAGTTTTGCATGCTGGTACCATTTGTCGAGGGCGGTTTCTGCGGCCCGAATGGATTTGGCCATCGGGAGATCGGGGTTGCATGCGGCAGGGGAGATGACGGCGAGTCCGGTTCGGAGCGCTCGGTTGTAGAGCCGGGTATAGAAGATGGCGGTTCGCAGACCCTTGGCAGTGGCGCGATAGCGATGAGTTTTGGGGGTTCGTTTGATCAGGCCGTGCAGGCGCAGGCGACGCAAGTCGTAGGTGATCCGTCCGGCGGTGTAATGGCTCGGCTGGTGCCCGAGCAGTGGAGCGAGGTGCTCGCGAACATCCTTGTGAGTGAAGGTTCCCCGGACGAGGAGGAAGAGGAGCAGGACATTGAGCAGGGCCTGAACGCGCGGATCCGCGAAGCGCAACGCGGCGGCACGTTGGTTGTCGACGGTGACGGGTCGTTGCAAGTCTTGGAAGGACGCCTCGCCGAGGAAGCAGTCGTGACCGATGCATTGGACGTCGAGCAGACGTCGGTTGGCGGCAAAGCCGATCTTGCGCAGTTCGGGGAGATTGTGGATGCGTCGGCCGATGGCGAAGTCGCGGGTGTCGTTGATGGTTGTTTCGGTTCGAAGTGCTTGTCCCTCCTTGTGGTATTGCTTGATGCGGCTCTTCTTGTAGTCGACGTGCAGCGAAGGCACGACGCCCTCGGTGATGACGCGGGTGCGGAACTGGCCGGGCGTGCGGCGCGAGACCTTGCGGTCGAAGATCAGGCTGACTTGGCCGGGACGGCCGATGTCGAGGTTCTCGCGGATGACCTCCTCGAAAAAGATACGGCCCAGAACCGGCTGATCGAGCACCTGGGTGAGCGAGAACTCGGCCTGCAGGATGGAGAGCTGGTAGCGATAGCCGGCGGCGCGATCACGGGCTGGGAACGGATGCGGCAGCCGTTTGAGCCACTTGCGCAACAGGCGATCAATCTTGTCGTCCGACAGGCCGTCGGCCAAGCGTTGCATGAGCGCAGGGTCGGCACAGGACTTGATGCCATTGTCGAGCGGCGCGAACCGGACGCCGCGTTTGGCGAGCTGGCGCTTGAGATATTCGTGGCCGTTGATGCAGAGCTTGGCATTGTAGGGGAAGTAGGAACAGAACTTGAGGAAGAACGGTCCGAAGTCCTCATCGACGCAGTAGAAATAGTAGTGGTTGACCATCGCGGTGGATTCCACGATCCACGGATAGGTCGCCCCCGTGGTCGGGCTGGCGCGCCGTTGCGTGCGCATGACGCGCGCCTTCTCCTGCGCCTTGCCGACATAGAGCACGCCTTCACGCTTGCGGAAACGCCGCAAGTACTTCTGCGTGACCTCGTCCTTGCGTTGCCCCTTGGCGAAGGCGACCAGATCGACGCCCTCGTGGCTGACGAACTGCTCGATGTTGCGAACGAACGCCTCGGTCATCGGCGCCACCGCCGTGGTCGAGGCAAAGCGCTGGTGATGCTGCACGCGCAAATAACCCGCAACCGCTCCCGCGGTCTGCAAATGCGGGACATAGACGTTCAAGTACATCCGGTCGATGGCCTCGAGCTCCAGCGCCACATGTTCAGCCACGACGTCTACCGCCGATCGTGCTACGGTCATTGCGGGCTCCGGTCGTCCACGGGTCCTCGGACCCACCGAGCTTTACGCTCTCATGACCAGGGCATGTCCCTGCCGGCTCGACCGGAGTCCACTCATATCGCCCGCAATCCACCGATTCTTGTGCCCGAACGGGGTCCGCTCCCCCGGCCTTCGGCACCAACCGGCGGTCGGAGCCGCAACACCCACATGCCATCCCCTTTTGAACGCACGCCGGGCACCAAGCTCCAACAGGCTCTGCCTCAGACCGACGAGAAAACCGACTATCCATCCACACGGACACACGTCTCGTCGGTCTGAGGCAGAGCCTCGTTAGTTGGATGGAAGCGTACAAGCGTGGCAGCCATACGGTCTGGGACTGCAAATATCACCTGGTGTGGGTGA
>DAIDBG010000104.1 GCA_027310225.1 bacterium
CTCGTGTGCTGCTACAAGTATCTTGGCGTTCCGGCCTGATACCGGGACCCATGAAACTGCTCAAGCAAAGCCGGCGCGAACGCCCCAAAGTCAGCCTGATCCTGCTCGACTGGAGCGTGCGCGAGAGCTTCCACCTCCTGCACTACCTCAGCCGGCAGGACGTCCCGCGGGACGCGTTCGAAGTCATCGTCATCGAGTACTACTCGCGGGTGTCCGACGCCATCCGCAAGTTCGAGGACCAGGTGGACACCTGGCTGCTGCTGGAGATGCCGGAGGACTGCTACTACCACAAGCACCTGATGTACAACGCCGGCATCGTGCTCGCCCGCGGCGAGATCTGCATGATCGGCGATTCGGACGCGATGGTGAAGCCCGGCTTCATTCGCGCGATCGTCGAAGCATTCGAGCACGACCCCGAGCTGGTACTGCACATCGACCAGTTTCGCAACAATCGCAGGGATTTCTATCCGTTCAACTACCCGAGCTTCGAGGAAGTCGAGGGCGAAGGCTGCATCAACAACGTCGGGGGCAAGACTGCGGGCATCCTCGATCACAAGGACCCGATCCACACCCGCAATTACGGCGCCTGCATGTGCGCGCGCCGTAGCGACCTCATCGCCATCGGCGGCGCCGACGAGCACGTGGATTTCGTCGGCCACATCTGCGGCCCCTACGACATGACTTTTCGGCTGGGGAACAGTGGAAAGAAGGAGCTGTGGCATCCGTCCGAGTTCATGTACCACACCTGGCACCCGGGGCAGGCCGGCGTGGACAATTACCTCGGGCCGCACGACGGGCGTCACATGTCCACGACCTCGCTCGCGACATTGAGCTCGCTGCGCATACGGCCGCTGCTCGAGAATCCGGCGATCTGCAGGCTGCGGGAGCGCCCCGGCACCCCCGCAGAGGCGCTGCTTCCGTTGCTCATCCGGCCCGACGGCCCCTCGCAGTGGCGGCGCGAGAACCTGGAAAGCGGCGCCGTGGTGTCGCAATTCGATGCGCACGACCTGCACATCGGCTATTACAAGGGCTACACCATCTACCGGGACGGCAACGTGCACTGCGCCTACCTGGCAATCAACGAACATCGCAAACCCGACGGGGTGCGGAATCAATTCCTCAAGTACATCGAGGCGCGCTCCATGGCTGCAATCAGGGAAAGAATCGACGCGGAGACGCCGCGCATCGTGAGAATGGCGATCGCGATTGCCTGGATCTTCGTCATCGCATGGCAATTCGCCTACTACGCGGTCCGCTGGATGAAAACCCACCGCCCGCTGCTGGCGGGCGGCAGCCCGAGCGCGAAAGGGTGGCTGTCCACGCTCTACAGCCGGTTGCGATTCCGGCTGGCGCAGTTTTCCGTCCAGTGCAATACGATCGTGGATTTGCTCGAAAACCTCGTGCCCAACCTGATTTTGAGGAATACGGGCGAGCCCGGCCCGGTGACGGTCATCGTCGAATCCCGATTGACGGCGACCTATCTCAGGCTGGTGCGCAGGCTCGGCATGATTCCCCGAGTGCGGATCGAGCTTGCGAAGTCGGGAGCCGAGGTCGAGCGGATCGTCGCCAATGTCACCGCTCGCGGACAACAGGAGCACCTGATCCTTACACGCGGCGTTTACTACCGCTACCCGTCGCTCGCGCAGTTCCGCCTGGAGCGCAGCCTGACGATCCTCTGACCGGGCAATACGGCCGATGGAACCGATCCTGATTATGACCCCTGCGCTTGAGTGTACCCGCGTCATCGTTTCGCGCAGCATGAAGGAACTGGCGGAAATCTGCGACGAGGGGGCGTGCCTCGACGAGGGGCGCGTCGTGGACGCCAGCCCGATGCAAAGCGTGATCGTCGGCTACCAGCTTCGCATGGGCGTAGCGGAACCGGTCAACCCTGCGGCACGGGCATGACAGGCAAGATATCCATACTGCTGCCGACCCGGGGACGTCCGGCGCTGGCCCTGCGGTTTCTCGACAGCGTGCTGAAACAGAGCGAGCGTCCCGAGCGCGCGGAGGTCGTGATCTACTCCGACGAGGACGACCCGCAAAGCCACGGGCTGCATGCCGAAGGGCTTGAGGTACGCATGATCGTCGTGCCCCGCGTTTCGATGGGTGCGTACAACATGGCGTGCTTCGAAAGGTCCAGCGGTGATATAGTGGTTCTTGCGAACGACGATATCGTAATAAAGACGCGAGGATGGGATCGAAGGCTGCGCGAGGTAGATCAATCGGTACCCGACGGCATTTATCTGGCTTACCCCAACGATCTGTTCAAGGGAAGCCGCGTCTGCACGTTCCCGATATTGTCGCGACGCGCCTGCAGTCTGCTGGGTGAGCCCTTCCCCCGCTCCTATCAGGGCGCCTTCATTGACTATCACCTGCTCGACATCTTCAAGCGGCTGGAGCATCGCGGCCACCAACGGTTGATCTATCTCGAGGACGTGGTGTTCGAGCATATGCACTACCGCACCGGCAAAGCGGAGCTCGACGAGACCTACCGCAAGCGGGGACGGTTCGAGGACGACCCCGTATTCTTTGCTTTGAAGGGGAAGCGCAGCAGCGCCGCACGACAGCTGAAGGAAGCGATCGAGGGCGGCGCGCACGGCATCCACCCCGAGGCGGCCGGCGAGCTGGTGGATCCCGCTGGATTCGGCCCGGCGCTGGTCGAGTACTGGAACCAGATCATGCGTGACGGCGAGCTCCCTTATGGCTGGCGCGCGTTCCTCTACTTATGGTTCGTCGGACGCTACCTCGCGAGCAAAGGCCACCTCAGGTTCCTCGGAAAGGCCGGAGGCGCCCTGTAATTACAATAGACAGGTGCCACGGAACGACCGTGGGGCAAATGATGCTGAACCGGAGCTGAACGCGACCATGTTCAAAGGCGCACGCTGGCTCAGCGGGTCCGCCGGCCCGCTGCTCGACCTCAAGCAAAAGCAGATGGCGGTGGACGAGCAGGCCGTCATCCTCGCCACGCTGGCGGAATCCGTCGCGCGCGCTGGTTGCAGGTTGCTCGAGGTCGGCAGCTGGTGCGGCGACTCGACGATGGTCCTCGGCGCGGTGGCGAAACGGCACGACGGGCACCTCTTTTGCATCGACTGGTGGAAGGGGAACATCGGAACCGACCTGGAGAGGATCGCGGAGCAGCGCGACGTGTTCTCGGTCTTCTGGCAGCGGGTCCGCGAAAGCGGCCTCGAGGACGTCGTCATTCCCATGCGCGGGAAATCCGAAGATATCGGCGGCATCCTGGCCCCGGGCCGCTTCGACCTGATTTACATCGACGGGGACCACCGCCACGAGAGCGCCTGCCGGGACGTGGCGGGCTTCTCACCGATGGTGAGGGACGGGGGCGTGCTCTGCGGTGACGATTGCGAAGGCAGGCTCGCGGACTTCGACCCCGAGTTCCTCGAGGCCGGCAAGGACCGTGATTGCGTGGAGTCGGTGCACTGCGGCGTCGTGCTTGCCGTCGGGCAGGCGTTCCATGACTACTCCATCGACTACAACATCTGGAGCGTGCAGCGCACGGGACCGGGATGGCGACCGCTCGATATCGAATTTCCCGGCGTTCGCAGGAAGCGGCAGTTTTCTCCGCCCGTGATCGAGTCCCATGCCGTTTACAACCTAGTGCGCTACGGTCGTCTCGTCTACGCCATCCCGCATGCGCTCGGTCCGGTCGACGTCACCGAGGAGGAGACACGCCGGAGGCCGGAGATCGTGTCGGCGGCCTCGGTCGCCGCCCTCCGCAAGAAACTCGACAAGGCGATAGCCGAATCGCGGGACGCAGCGAGAGCGCAGGGCGGCGCTGCGCCGCCGCCGGGGCAGGCGGGCGGACCCGCGGCGCTGCCGATCAAGCTCGGCGCTTTCCTCGGCTTCAACATTGTGCGCTACCAGGGCGTGATATACGCTCTGCATCGGGGCCTAGGGCCGCTCGATCTGGGCCGCCAACGCGTTACCCCGGAGACGAGAGGCGTGCTGGTCGCCGGATTCGTTGGAGAACTCCTGCTGCCCATCGTCAGATTCAGGGCGGGAAGCGTGCGACGCAGAGTCCTCGGCATATGGCGGCAGTGGAAGGCCTCGACAATCAGACAGTGGCTGCCAGCGGGCAGGCAGGCAAACAGGGGAAGGGGGGCATTTCAACA
The DNA here is from genome assembly GCA_027310225.1 of bacterium. Classification (GTDB taxonomy): domain Bacteria; phylum Pseudomonadota; class Gammaproteobacteria; order Burkholderiales; family SG8-41; genus SG8-41. The sequence continues at coordinate 4,131 of DAIDBG010000104.1, forward strand.
TGAAGACTCAACCGGGGCTGTTAAAGGACCTGAGGGGGTACAACGTCGTCGCCTACGGCGGGCAGTACATGGGGATCCCGAAGGAGATCGGTGACATCCGGCTCGACCGGGTTGACTACAAGGCGATACCGCAAATCATCGCGCGAACGTCGCTGCGCGAGCTGGAAAACATCATCAACGAAACATGGGCGCGTTCGCTCGACGGAAAGTATCCTCAACTGGTCGAATCTGTCCACGACAACAATATTGTCGCCTACAAGGGCTCGTTTTTCGGGGTTCCCAAATCGCTCGGTGACGTCAATCTCGATCAGATCGACCCCGACAGCGTCCCGTCCATCATCAAGCGGGCCACACTCAACGAGCTGAAGGACGAGATCATTGATCGCTGGGCAAAGGCCTTCGCGAACGGGACACCGCAGCTCATATGCGATGCCGACGGGTACAACATCGTGTTTTTCGACCGCGCCTACTATGGCATTCCCAAATCCTGGGGTGACTACCGCCTGGAGCTCGGCGACGCCGCGAAGCACCCCGCGCTGATCCGCGACTCGACGCTCGCGGGCGCGCGAGCCGAGGCGAAGCGCCGTGACGAGGTCGCGGCGAAGCGCGGCCGGGGATGGCTCGCGCGTCTTTTCCGGGCCGGATGAAGCGGGCGGCCTAACCCCGCGCGCCGTCTCTCGTGCGACGCCTCGCGCGGCGGCGACGCGCGCCACCCCGGTCCCAGCGAGCCATACGGAAACGAGTCATGACTGCCGACAGGAAAATGTACGATCTTTTCATCACCCACGCGTGGCGCTATCACGAGGACTGGACGCAGCTTTCCGAGATGCTCGACAAGCTGCCGGGCCTCGCGTGGCGCAACTTCAGCCTGCCGTGGCACGACCCGGCGATGGACCCCAACTCCGAGGTCGGAGGCAAGTTCATCTACGATGCTCTGGAAGTCCAAATCATCCCCGTGCACGGCGTGATACTGCTGGCCGGGGTTTACGCGGTGAGGAGCGCCCGCCGCTGGCTCGACCTGGAGGTCGAAATGGCGCGCAGCCATAACAAGCCCATCATCGGCGTTCCCGCCATCGGACAGACCGAGGCGCCCGAGGAGGTGAAAGCGCTGTGCGACGCGACGGTAGGCTGGGACGCCGCAACGCTCGTCGCGGCGCTCGATCAAGTCCGCAGCGAACCAAAGTACTCCAGCGCGCGCTGAGCGCCGGAGTTCATCGGGGCGATCGAAAAAACCATGTTTCGCCAATGGATTACTCGCCCCTTTCCTTGACATGCGCCTGTTTCGCCTTGAGAATTGCACGCCATAATCGCCACCCTGAGAGACGCTTCATCGGGTACTGCTCGTGCAGCGGTGACCCGTAAGTCGGAAAGCGATGCGAACGGGCTGCGCCGGCGGTGACCGCGGGAGCGCTTGGTTGCCGGCCGGCATCGCCTGAGACCCGAAAGTGGAGCACGACGAATGAGCGACACCGCCGTAGTTCTGACCCTGAAGAAGGGGCGCACCGTCACCAAGGTCGAGGGAACGCGGGTCACATTCAGCGCGCATCAATGTTTTCGCTTCGACGACGGCGCTGAGGATCTCGAATGCCTGCGCGCTCTTGGCGGGTACCTGAAAACCCTGCCGGGCCTCGCTCTGTTCGGGACCGGACGGTTTCTCGACTACGTGCTGAAGCACGCCCCGGGACTCGAGAACCACGTCAACTGCATCGTGTGCCGTGACGCAGCCGAAGCAGGCCGGAACATTCACGGCATCGCGACGGTCAGGCCGGAACAATTGTCCCTGGATGTGAAGAATGTGTTCCTGTGCGAGACGCTGACGGTTGCGCGCATGCAGATGGGCAAGCACCTGCCGCATTCGGTCAGCGTCATCGAGCCCACTGTTCTGGCGGAAATCGCGCCGGAAGTTATCCCGGCGCGGGGCTGGATTCCGCTTCAGCGCAATATCTATCCGATCGACATTCCCGAAATCCGGTTCAAGCAAGGCATGGATTTCATCCTGATCGACTGCCCTTCCCGCAACCTCGCGTTGATGCCAAACGGGCTGTCGTACGTCAACAACGCGCTGAAGAAGACGTCGGCCTCCTTTTCCTACCAGATCTTCGACCTCGACATCGTGGCGTATCACCGGTTCCATGTGCACCGGCTATACGACATGGGCGGGCGGATCGTCCTGCCGAGCGGGCGAACGTTACCGGAGGATCCGTGGCAGGCCGAGCATTACGACGTCTGGGCTTCGGGAGCCGAAACCGCCTCGAGCCGCAAGGGACATAACGAGGTTCTGGACTTTTTCAGGCCGGTCATCGACGAAGCTATCGCGGGCCTGGTCGAGGCGCGGCCCAAGATCCTCGGCCTTTCGATCCAGCAGTGCAACGAGGCCATCTCGCGGGAGATCGTCCGCGGCGTCAAGGCTCAACTGCCCGACACCATCATTCTTGTGGGCGGTTTCAGCTGCTACAACGCGGACATCGGGCGCCGGGGGTTCCCGGAGTGCGATTACATGTGCATCGGCGAGGCGGACCTCACCATCGGCCCGCTGGTCGAGGCCTTGGTGAGGGGCGAGCGCCCGTTCAACCAGGCCGGGGTGCTGTCGCGCTTCGATACGCCGGATTACCGGTTCATCCCGGCGCCGATGGTGCACAACCTCGACCAAATCGAGTTCCCGAAGTACGAGTGGGCCAATCTCGGACTCTACCGCAACTACAATGACTACCAGTTGACGCCGATCATCGCCAGCCGCGGCTGCCGCTGGTCGCGCTGCACGTTCTGCGCGGAGCGCTTCTACTGGCGCATCCGGTCGCCGCAGAACTTCGCGGACGAGCTGGAGTGGCTCGTCAACCAGGGCTGTCATCTGTACATGTTCAACGAGAGCGATCTCAACGGCATGCCCGAGCGGGTGATGGAAATCTGCGACGAAATCATACGGCGCGGCCTCCACCGCAAGGTCAAGCTTACCGGCCAGTTGCGCATCCACAAGAAATCTAACAAGGTGTTCTTCGAGAAGCTGCGGGCCGCCAATTTCGTCGCCCTGCGGTTTGGCGTTGACGCTTTCTCTGCGAACACGCTGCGCCTGCAGAAGAAGGGCTACACCGTGGACATGGTCTCCCAGAACCTGAAGGATTGCTGGGAGTCGGGCATCTACACCGAGGTCAACTGGGTGATTGGCGTTCCCGGCGAAACCGATGAAGACGTTCAGGAAGGCATCGAGCTCATCTTGAAGAACCGGAAATACATCGGACGGCTGGCGAACATCAACCCGCTGATACTCGTGAACGGGGGCGTCTACTGGATAGACCCCGACGCTCACAACATCAAGTTCAGGGAACCGAAGGAGGAGCTCTACGCGAAGTTCCCGCGCGCGCTGCCGGCGGATTCCTGGTACAGCACCGAGCCGTACATCGACGCGCAGGTCCGCAAGGAGCGGTTCGAGCGAATCGTCCTTGCCCTGCACGATGCGGGCTTTCCCGTCGGGGCCTGGGCCAACCGCGTCATCGAGGACGTGAAGCTGTTGCGCGATCCGAATCGGGCCGCAAGCGCGAACCGTCCGCTGGCGGTCCGAGAAGAGGCTGAGGAGCAGCATGCACTCGAGGCTTCCAGCCAGCGCGGACCCCTCGCGGAGGAGCCCGCAGCAAGCCGGAAGGTCGTCCCGACCCAGGCGGTCCTGGAGAGCACGCCCGCTGAATCCGGCAAGCCTGCCGCGGAGCCGCCCTTGTACCGTGTCGCCGGGGAATCGCCGCGCCTGGTGCGCGAAATGGAAAACCACAACATCGTCTTCTACGACGGGTGGTACTACGGCATACCGCATGCGCTCGGCGAGGTGGACCTGACCAACCCCGATCCGTCCAGGATGGCCGGCGTCGTCAAGCATTCCACCGAAGAGGACGTTGTCGCGATCATCGAAGAAGCGTCTCGCTGGGCAAATACGCGCGGACAATACGATGCGCAGGAAAAGCAGCGTGCCGCCGGTTCCTACATGCGCGCGGACAGCGCTCTGGGCGAGACCGATCTCGGAGCGCTTCCCAGGAAACCAAAGATCCTGCGCTACCGGGAAGAGTACGTCGCGGTCAGTCAGCAAGCGCTGAAGGACGCCTTCAGCATGAGTCGCTTCGGACTGATCGGACGATCGGGTGCAGAAAGTGGCAAACCCCCTGGCGAAGTGGAACCCCGCTCACCGCTGCGCCGGATGGCGGCCAAGCTGCCACCCGCCCTCCAGCAGGAAATCAAGC
>DAIDBG010000110.1 GCA_027310225.1 bacterium
GTCCGGCGGACCGGCGAGGTGCTGTCGGTCCCGGTGGGGGACGGCTTCCTCGGCCGGGTCGTGGACCCGCTGGGCAACCCGATCGACGGGCGCGGCGAGATCCCGTCCACCGAGCGCTGTGCCCTGGAGCTGCAGGCGCCCTCGGTGGTGCAGCGCCAGCCGGTGAACGAGCCGCTGCAGACCGGCCTGAAGACCGTCGACGCGATGATCCCGATCGGGCGGGGCCAGCGGGAGCTGATCATCGGCGACCGGCAGACGGGCAAGACCGCCGTCGCCATCGACACGATCATCAACCAGCGGGACAACTGGGCCAGCGGGGACCCGGTCCGGCAGGTCCGGTGCATCTACGTGGCGGTCGGGCAGAAGGGCTCTACCATCGCCACGGTGCGCCAGGCGCTGGAAGAGGCCGGCGCGCTGGAGTACACGACCATCGTGGCGGCCCCCGCCTCCGACCCGGCCGGGTACAAGTGGCTCGCCCCCTACACCGGCTCGGCCAACGGCCAGCACTGGATGTACCAGGGCCGGCACGTGCTCATCGTCTTCGACGACCTGTCCAAGCAAGCCGAGGCCTACCGGGCCATCTCGCTGCTGCTGCGCCGGCCGCCCGGCCGCGAGGCCTACCCGGGGGACGTGTTCTACCTGCACTCGCGGCTGCTCGAGCGCGCCGCACGCGTGAACGAGGAGTACGTCGGACGCCTCACCGGGGGTGAGGTCAAGGGCCGGACCGGCTCGCTCACCGCGCTGCCGATCATCGAAACGCAGGCCGGCGACGTGACGGCGTTCGTGCCGACCAACGTGATTTCGATCACCGACGGCCAGATTTTCCTCGAGACCGATCTGTTTAACGCTGGTATCCGCCCGGCGATCAATGCGGGCATCTCGGTGTCACGGGTGGGGGGCGCGGCGCAGACCAAGATCATGAAGCGGCGCGATACGGGGGGCGGCGTGCGCCTCGCGCTGGCCCAGTACCGGGAACTCGCGGCGTTCGCGCAGTTCGCCTCGGACCTCGACGAGGCGACGCGCAAGCAGCTCGAGCGTGGCCGCATGGTCACCGAGCTCATGAAGCAGCCGCAGTACCAGCCGCTGCAGGTGTGGGAGATGGCGTTGACGCTGTTCGCAGTGAACAACGGCTACTTCGACGATGTGGACGTCAAGAAGGCGCTTCCCGCCGAGCGCTCGATGCGGGATTACATCAAGGGCAACTACGGCGAGCTCATCGGCCGCGTGCAGGACAGGAAGGACCTGTCCGGAGACGACGAGAAGGCGTTGCACGGGGCGATCAAGGACTGGAAGAAAAACGGCAGTTTCTAGACGCCAGGAGTTTGTCCGACCACTGTTGGACAAACTCCTGACGCAAAACCGCCCGAACGAGAACGGCATGAATAAATCCAGATGCACGAGGACGCCGCCGCTTCCATCAATAGCTGGTGGCCAGGACGGCTGTTCAATTCTGTCGCGTCCCGTGTCCTCAGGCGGTTTTGCTTTCAGCAGCCTGTCGCACCACGGAGTGCGAGGCTGCGGGCGCGCTGAAGCTGCTGCGCCCGTTCGAACGGGCGCCAGGCCGCCGTTCAACACGCGCCGGGAAAAGGGATATGCCAGGCACTAAAGAAATTCGGCTGAAAATCCGGAGTGTGCAGAACACCCGGAAGATCACCAAGGCGATGGAGATGGTCGCAGCCTCGAAGATGCGCCGCGCCCAGGAACGCATGCGCGCCGCGCGCCCCTACGGCGAGAAGATCCGCAACGTCGCGGCGCACATCAGCCACGCCAATCCCGAGTACCGTCATCCGTTCCTGGTGGCGCGCGACACCGTCAACAAGCTCGGCATCATCCTGATCACCACCGACAAGGGCCTGTGCGGGGGACTCAACACCAACGTCCAGCGCCTCGCGCTCGGCAGGATCAGGGAATGGGAGGCGCAGGGCGAGCAGTTCGAGGTGTGCTGCATCGGCAACAAGGGGCTGGGTTTCATGCAGCGCATGGGCGCCAACCTCGTGTCGCAGGTGACGCAACTGGGTGACCGGCCGCAGATGGAAAAGCTGATCGGCGCCATCAAGGTGATGCTCGACGGCTACACCCAGGACCGCTTCGACCGGCTGATGATCTTCTATACGCGGTTCATCAACACCATGAAGCAGGAGCCCGTATGCGAGCAGCTGTTGCCGCTCACGGGCGAGACGCTCGGCGCGCCGGAGGGCACCTGGGACTACCTCTACGAGCCGGAAGCCAAGGCTGTGCTCGACCAGGTGCTCACGCGCTACATCGAGACGATCATCTACCAGGCGGTGTCCGAGAACATGGCGAGCGAGCAGTCGGCGCGCATGGTGGCGATGAAGGCGGCTTCCGACAACGCCGCCACCGTGATCGACGAGCTTACGCTCATCTACAACAAGAACCGCCAGGCCGCGATCACCAAGGAGATTTCCGAGATCGTCGGCGGAGCGGCCGCAGTCTAGGAATATTTTGAGGAACTGACATGGCACAAGCTCAAGGAACGATCGTCCAGTGCATCGGCGCGGTGATTGATATCGAATTTCCGCGTGAAGCGATGCCGCGCGTGTACGATGCGCTCACGCTCGAGGACACAGGCGGGGAATCGCTCTCCGAGAAGGCCCTGACTTTCGAGGTGGAGCAGCAGCTCGGCGATGGCGTGGTGCGTACCATCGCGCTCGGCTCCTCCGACGGGCTGCGCCGCGGCATGAAGGTGCGGAACACCGGCGCGCCGATCTCGGTTCCGGTCGGCCACGGCACGCTGGGACGCATCATGGACGTGCTCGGCCGCCCGATTGACGAGGCCGGCCCGATCAATGCCGAAGAGCGCCGTGCCATCCACCAGGGCGCGCCGAAGTTCGACGAACTGTCGCCTTCCGTCGAGTTGCTGGAGACCGGCATCAAGGTGATTGATCTCATCTGCCCCTTCGCGAAGGGCGGCAAGATCGGCCTCTTCGGCGGCGCCGGGGTGGGCAAGACCGTCAACATGATGGAGCTGATCAACAACATCGCCAAGGCGCATTCCGGCCTTTCGGTGTTCGCCGGCGTGGGCGAGCGCACGCGCGAGGGCAACGACTTCTACCACGAGATGAAGGACTCGAACGTGCTCGACAAGGTGGCGATGGTGTTCGGCCAGATGAACGAGCCGCCGGGCAACCGCCTGCGCGTGGGGCTGACCGGCCTCACGATGGCCGAAGCCTTCCGCGACGAGGGGCGCGACATCCTGCTCTTTATTGACAACATTTATCGCTACACGCTGGCAGGCGTGGAAGTGTCGGCGCTGCTCGGGCGCATGCCTTCCGCGGTGGGCTACCAGCCCACGCTCGCTGAGGAGATGGGGCGGCTGCAGGAGCGCATCGTTTCAACCAAGGTGGGCTCGATCACGTCGGTCCAGGCGATCTACGTGCCGGCCGACGACCTGACCGACCCCTCGCCCGCGACCACATTTGCGCACCTGGATGCGACCGTGGTGCTCTCGCGCGACATCGCCTCGCTCGGCATTTATCCGGCGGTGGATCCGCTCGACTCGACCTCGCGCCAGGTGGACCCCAACACCATCGGCGAAGAGCACTACGGCACGACCCGCGCGGTGCAGGCCGTGCTCCAGCGCTACAAGGAGTTGCGCGACATCATCGCGATTCTCGGGATGGACGAGCTCTCGCCCGAGGACAAGCTGGCGGTGGCGCGCGCGCGCAAGATCCAGCGTTTCCTGTCGCAGCCGTTCTCGGTGGCGGAGAATTTCACCGGGCAGAAAGGCAAGTACGTCTCGCTCAAGGACACGATCAAGGGCTTCAAGATGATTGTCAACGGCGAGTGCGACAACCTGCCGGAGCAGGCCTTCTACATGGTCGGCCCGATCGAGGAAGCGTTCGAGAAGGCGAAGACACTGCAATAGGACAGGAAGGGCGTGAATCGTGAGCCGCGAGGGTGCGAAAACCTTGGACTCTATCCTGGCGGATCACGGATCACAGGTCACGGATCACTTTTAAATGGCGAGCACCATTCACATCGACGTCGTCAGCGCCGAGGAATCGATCTACTCGGGCGAGGCCGAATTCGTGGTGCTGCCGGGCGAGGCGGGCGAGCTCGGCATCTATCCCCGCCACACTCCGCTCATCACCCGCATCAAGCCCGGTGCGGTGCGCATCAGGCCGGCCGGCGGCGGCGAGGAGGAGCTGATCTTCGTTGCGGGCGGCATCCTCGAGGTGCAGCCCAGGGTGATCACGGTGCTCGCCGATACCGCGATCCGCGGCCACGACCTCGACGAGGCAAAGGCGAACGACGCGATCCGGCGCGCCGAGGAAGCGCGCGCCAAGGCGCGCGACAAGCAGGAGGTGGCGGCGGTCGAGGCGGAGCTGGCAACGCTCGCGGCCCAGATCGCGGCGATCCGCAAGCTGCGGCGTAAAAAATAGCCACAAATACCGATAAAACCTGACGCCTTAGGGCACGGGAACTGCGATCCTGGTACCCGGGAGCCCGCTCAACTCGCGGTGGGGCACAATAAGGGCAGCGCAAGCCGCCCTTTGCATTCACTGTGATCACCGTACCCAGTCAGGTTGATCTGCTCGTCATCGGCGGCGGCATCAACGGCGCCGGCATCGCGCGCGATGCCGCGGGACGGGGCCTGCGGGTGCTGTTGGTCGAGAAGGACGACCTCGGCGCGCATACCAGCTCCGCGAGCAGCAAGCTGATCCACGGCGGGCTGCGCTACCTAGAGCAATACGGGTTCCGGCTGGTACGGGAGGCGCTCGCCGAGCGCGAGGTGCTGCTCAATGCGGCGCCCCATCTCGTGCGGCCGATGCGCTTCGTTATGCCGCATGTGCCGCAACTGCGGCCGGCGTGGATGATACGCGCGGGGCTTTTTCTCTACGACTACCTTGCCCGCCGCGACACCCTGCCCGACTCGGAGGCGGTGGACCTGCGTGCCAGTCCCTATGGCGCCGGGCTCAAACCGGAGTTCGCACGGGGCTTCGCCTATTCCGACTGCTGGGTGGATGACGCGCGGCTGGTGATACTGACGGCGCGCGCAGCAGCCGATCTGGGAGCTACGATACTGCCACGTACCGGGTGCGTGGCGGCTCAGCGCACGAACGGCACCTGGCGCGCGACCTTGCGCGCGCAGGACGGCTCGCAGATCGGAGTGGGCGCCCGCGCCGTTGCCAATGTAACCGGGC
>DAIDBG010000115.1 GCA_027310225.1 bacterium
CCCCGGTGGTGACCAGCGCGATCGCGCCGAGCAGCGCGATGCCGGTGCGGTCGAGCTGCAGGAACGGCAGCCCGCCCAGGATCATGCCGAGATAGACAACGAAGAAGACCGCGATGATGGCGGCTTCGACTACCATGCATCATTCATCATGCGTTCTTCGGCCGTGCCGGTCTTCGTGTTCTCCGCGGCCCACGCCGCGGGCGCACCCCGAAAAGTATCGCGCCAAACCACGGCCGGCGCCAGCGCAAGAAGCGTCGAAACCGGGGGCAGTCCGTCCCCGATTCCGGCTGAAACCGGTTATCATGATCCATACCGCGGTGACACGAAGGAGGGAATCATGACGAGGATTGCGTGGGTGTTTGCCGCAGCAGCCGGCCTTGCGGTCGTGCCGGGAGTGGCGAGCGCGCAAAGCCAGCGGCCCGTGCGCGTGCTTGTCGCGTCGTCGCCGGGCGGGCCGTCCGACGTGCAGGCCCGCCTGCTCACGCCGAAGATGAGCGAGTCGCTCGCCAGAACGCTGATCGTTGACAATCGCGCGAGCGCCAATGGCCTCGTTGCGACCGAGATCTGTTCCAAGGCGGAGCCCGACGGCGCGACGGTCTGTGTTGGAAACAGCGGCACGCACGCGGTGAACGCGACGCTCTATCTGAAGCTCCCGTATGACCCGATTCGCGATTTCGTGCCGATCAGCCAGTTCTCCACGACCGGCATGGTGCTGGCGGCGAACCCGAAGCTTCCGGGCAACGGCGTGCAGGAGCTTGCGGCGTACGCGAAGAAGAATCCCGGCAAGATCAATGTCGCGATAGCGGGAGCGACCGGGCAGCTCGCCGGCGATGCGCTGTGGGCGCGGCTGGGCATCAAGATGAACAACGTGCCGTACAAGGGGAGTTCCCCGTCCGAGATGGCGGTCGTCGCGGGCGAGTCGCAACTGTCGCTTTTGACGCCGCTCGCGAGCGCGGCGCATATCAAAGCCGGACGGATGAAGGCGTACGGCATCACGAGCTCCAGGCGCCATCCGCTGCTGCCCAACGTACCCACGGTCGCGGAGCAGGGCGTTGCGGGTTACGACTTCCAGTTCTGGAACGGTCTTTTTGCCCCGGCGAAAACCGGCAAGAACCAGGTGCGGGCGCTGTACAAGGCGGTGCGCGCCGCCCTTGACACGCCGGAAGTGAAAAACCGGTTTTCGCAATTGGGGCTCGTGATCGTCGGCAATACGCCGGAGGAGTTCGCGCAGGTGGTGAAGACCGACGTGCAGAAATTCAGAAAGATCATTCTGGAGTCGGGGATCACCCGGCTTTGAAAAGTGACGGGTGACGAGATGGCGGCTTCCAACCTTCCGGACGGAGACCTTTCCTTTTCGTATTTCCCGGACGACTACCGCTGGTCGCATGGTGTTCTGATCGCGCTGGGCGGCGCGCCGTGGGGCGGCGCCGAGATTGACGAGATCAATCGCATCGGGCTGCGGCTGAAAAACGCGGTGGGCGACGATCGGGCGTGGTTCCGCGAGTGGGCGGGCGAGGCGCAGCGGCTGGAGAGGGTCGGCGAGGAAAAAGCCGCGAAGGGACACCAGCTCGGCGCGGCGGCGTATCTGTTCAGGGCTGCGCATTACTACCACGTCGGCGAGCGTTTCGTGCAGCCGAAGAACGAGGCGAGCCAGGCGGCGTACCGGCGCGGCGTGGAGGCGTTCAGGAAGGCGGCGGGTTTCATCCGGCGCCCGCGCATCGAGCATGTCGAAGTGCCGTACGAGGGAACGAGTCTGCCGGGGGTGATCGTCCACGCCGACCCGCCGCCGGGCCGCGCGGGCAAAGGGCCGGTCATGCTGTTCCTCGACGGCTTTGACGTGACCAAGGAGATCCAGTACTTCCGGGGCATTCCGGATCTTGCCGCGCGCGGCATTTCGTGCCTGATACTCGATGGGCCCGGCAACGGCGAATCAATCCGCTTCCGCGGCTTGACGCTCCATCACGAGACCGAGCGGCACGCCGGCGCCGCGTACGATTATCTGGCGGGCCGGGCCGAATTCGATCCGCAGCGCATCGGCATCATGGCCTTGAGCCTGGGCGGCTACTACGCGCCGCGCGCGGCAGCGATGGATGGCCGCTTCGCCTGCTGCATCTCGTGGGGCCCGGAGTGGGACTATCACACCAAGTGGCAGCAGCGCCTTGCGCGCATCGAGCGCGGCGAGATTCTTTCGCTGTCGGTGCCGTGGGAGCACCTGCTGTGGGTGTTCGGCGTGAAGACCAAGGAGGAAGCGTTCCGGAAACTGGAAGGCTTCAAGCTCGACGGCGTCATCCAGAAGATGCGTTGCCCGTACCTGCTGGTGCACGGCGAAGGCGATCAGCAGGCGCCGTTCGAGCACGCGAGGAACATGATCGAGGCGGCGGGCTCGGCGCGCAAGGAATTGAAGATTTTCACCCGCGAGGAGGGCGGGTATCACCACTGCCAGGTGGATAACGTGAGCATCGGCACCGGCTACATGTGGGACTGGCTGGAGGACGTGCTCGAGCCTTGAATCGGCTTTTCACCCCGGTGCTCGGACACGATCATCGTCGCCTGGCGCGGCGGCCGGATGGAGTGACGGAGTTCGAGAAGGCGCCCGCCCGGGCGGCGGTCTGAGCGCGCGTCGCTAGGATTGCGGCCGGGCCCCGCCGCGCCTGCGATCGGCCCGCCGTCGCCTTTCCGCCGTCGGGGTCCGCTCGACCTCGGCGACGCTCGCCGATTCCGATTCGACCACGAACCGCTCGACGTTCGGGCGCAGTGCTTCGACGCTACGCCGCAGGCGCGCCAGCTCGAGCGCGATCCGGTCCACGTCCTCGAGCGCCTCGCCGTGCACCTCCTCCTGCATGCGCCGCACCGCACCCTGGGCAAGCCGCAGCAGCTCGACCAGGTCGCTTCCCGCGTTGAGCACCCGGCTGCTCGCTTCGGCAATGGTCATGGCATTGGCCTCCTTCAGGCCGATAGAGGGTGCGCAACGCGCCAAAGTTCCCACTTTTCGGGCTGCGGTAGCCATAGCCGTAGCCGGGCTGTAATATTTTTCCTGTCTGATCCGCCATACCGACACATGGAGATTTACCAGCTACGCACCTTCGTCGCTGTAGCGGAGCAGGGTCACCTTACGCGCGCCGCGGAGCGGCTTCACATCACCCAGCCGGCGGTGTCGAGCCAGATCAAGGCGCTCGAGGAAGAACTGGGCGTCGCGCTGTTCGAGCGCAATCATTCCGGGGTCACGCTGACGAAGGCCGGTCAAGCGCTCCTGCCCGAAGCGGAGAAAACGCTGGCGGCAGCGAATCAACTCCTGAATACGGCCAAGTCACTGCAAGGCTTTGTAAGCGGCAAAGTCAAGCTCGGCACCATCCTGGATCCCGATGTCCTGCACCTCGGAGGCTTTCTCACCGAACTATTGCAGCACCTGCCTCTGCTCAAGATTAACGTGCACCACGGACTTTCGGGCGAGGTGATGGAGGCGGTGAAAAGCAGCCAGTTTGACGCCGGCTTCTTCATCGGCAGCAACAGTGACCCCAAGATATCTGCAATCGAGTTGCGTCATTTAACGTACCGTGTCGCGGCGCCCCCGTCGTACCAGGACCAGATGCTGACAGCGGGCTGGAAGGATATCGCCGCGATGCCATGGATCAGGACGGCGAAGCAGAGCTCACAAAACCGGCTCGCCGAGGAAATGTTCCGCGAGCAAAGCTTGGAACCGCGACATGTTATCGAGCTCGACGAGGAGGGATCCCTCAAGAGTCTCGTAAACGCGGGCGTCGGATTGTGCCTCATGCGCGAGGATCTCGCGTTGCGTGCCGCAGACGCGGGGGAAGTCGTGATCTGGGAGCACGCCAGGCGGCGCACCGCGCTCTACTTTATCTACCTGACCGCGCGCGAGTACGACCCGGTCATCGTCGGTATGCTGAGCATCATCAAGAAAATGTGGTCGGTGCCGCTCTAGGGCAATTTCATTACAACTGATTGATCTGATTGGATGTCTTTGGGTAATCCCGGTTTTCGGATGTACCAAAATTTTTTTGATTCGAGTAATCAAAATTTGCGATTAGCTTTCGCTTATTTCTCTCGCTACAGTTTCTAGCTGCTCCGGCCCGCAGCAACCGGAAGCGAAGAATAAACCACCGCGGCGATTTGTCTCGTTCGACGACCAAGCGGGGGAAGCTCAGGCATCACCTTCATCAAGCAGAGGAGATCATCATGGCACCGAGCTCCGGCAGTATGACGCCGCGCAAACGGCTGTTGGCGTGGGTCAACGCACTGGTCGTCGCCACTTTCACTCTTCTTCCCGGCGCCGCACAGGCACAGCAGACGCTGTCCGTCGTCACGTCATTCCCCAAAGACCTGACCGAGGTCTTCAAGCAAGCGTTCGAAGCCAGGAATCCCGGCGTCAAGGTCGAAGTCCTCAGCCACGGCACGTCGGCCGCCGTCGCCTATGTGCGCGAGGCGCCCGCAACCAACAAGCCCGATGTCTTCTGGGC
>DAIDBG010000159.1 GCA_027310225.1 bacterium
GTTCGAGCCTCCACGCGACCCCCGCGGCTCACGGCACGACGTCGAAGGCGTCCACCACGACATAGGCGCTATCCGCGGCGGGGTTCTTCCGGCCGGTCGCCTCGATCGTCAGCGTGTGGCTACCGGCGGCCAGCCCCGTCAGCGTCAGCACCGTCGTCTGGTACGCTTCCCTCGGCGCGGGGACGAACGTGTCGATCTCGGTCACGAAGACCCCGTCCAGGTAGACGCGCGCGATCCCGGTCGAGGCCTTGCGGTTGCCGATCCATCTCACCGTGGTCCCGGTGAAGCTGAAAGTGGCCTGCGAGCCCGCCACGAGGGAGGTCGCGACGGTGCCCTCGCTCCAGGTCCGGTTCAGGTTGCCCTGGGTCCAGGAGCCGCTGTAGCTGACCGCCGGGTCCGTCTCCTGGTAGCGCGTCCCCGGCATCGTCACGTCGAACGCATCGATCAGGATCCGGGTGCCGGTCGAGGCGCCGTTCTTGAGGCCCGTCGCCTCGATCGTCAGCGTATGGCTGCCGTCGGCCAGCCCGCCTGCCTTGAACAGGGTGTCCTGGATTCGCGGCGACGGCGCGTACGTATCCACCTCGCCGGCGAAGCTGCCATCCACGTACACGCGGGCGATCCCGGCCTCAGGCCCGCGATAGCCGATCCAGTTGATCGCGGTGCCGCTGAATGTCAACGTGGCTTGCGCGCCCGCGGCCGTCGAGAACGTGGCCGACCCCCCGCTCCACGGCTTGCTGATATCCCCCCCGGTCCAGCCGGCGCTGTAGCTGATGTTGGGGTCCACATCCTGCAAGTGCGAGACGACCGGCGCGGGGACGTCGAATGCATCCACTACGACGAGGTTCCCTTGCGCCTCCGGATTCTTCAGGCCGGTCATCTCGATCGTCAGCGTGTGGCTGCCGTCGGCCAATCCCTTCACCGTGTACACGCGCACACTGCTTTCGCTCCTCCTTGCGAACAGATCAATGTCCGCGACAAAGGTCCCGTCCACCGACAAGCGGGCGATACCGCTATCCACGCTCCGGTAGCCGATCCAGGTGACCGAGGTTCCGGTGAAGGTAAAGGTCGCCTGCGCGCCCGGCACGACGCCGTAGGCCGCAGTCCCCCCGCTCCACGCCAGCCAGTCCCGGGCCGGATCGCTTTCGACCCAGCCGGCGCTCAGGGTCACCGAGGCGTCGGTTTCCTCGTAGCGCCTCACCGGCGCGCTCGGAGGCGCGTTCGAGACCGTGACCGTTACCGGCGCGGAAGTCGCGATGTTGCCCGCGGCGTCACGTGCGACGGCGGTGAGCGCGTGCGAGCCGTTGGCCGCTGTGGTCGTGTCCCAGGAAGTCGAATAGGGCGGCGCGGCGTCTTCCGGACCGCTGTTCGCGCCGTCCAGCCTGAACTGGACACCCGCGATGCCAACGTTGTCGGAGGCGTCGGCGGCGACGGCGATGGTTCCGGACACGGTCGCTCCGGGCGCGGGAGAAGTGATGGCGACCGTCGGCGGAGTGGTGTCCGCCGAGGAAGTGTTGGCCACCGTGATGGCGACCGGCGCCGAAGTGGTCCGGTTGCCTGCCGCGTCGCGGGCCACCGCCGTCAGGGTGTACGACCCGTCCGGAACCGTGGTCGTGTCCGCGCCGACCGCGTAGGGAGCGACGGTGTCCTCGCCGCCGATGTTGATGCCGTTGTACTTGAACTGGACGCCTGCGACCGCGACGTTGTCAGAGGCGTCGGCGGCTATGGTAATCGTGCCGGAAACGGTCGCGCCGGACGCGGGAGACGTGATGCGGACCGTCGGTGGCGTCGTATCCAGTACCGGCGGCAGAATTTGCGCAAGCACGATGGGCGCGGGCAGCAATTGCGCCCCTGCCTGGGGAGAAATCCACGCCAAGCTGAAAATCGCCAACAGAGCCGCGGCGCGAGCTTGATTCACGATGTTCGGCATGGATTTCCCCTACATGAAGTC
>DAIDBG010000215.1 GCA_027310225.1 bacterium
GCCCGGGCGGGCCGAACAGCAGCACGTGATCGAGCGCTTCCTTGCGCTTGCGCGCGGCCTCGATGAAGACGGAGAACTGCCCGCGGATCTTCTCCTGCCCGATGTACTCCTCGAGCAGCTTCGGGCGCAGCGTGCGCTCGAGCGCTTCCTCCTGCGGCGAGGCGGGCGCGGCGGCGATGAGGCGGTCGGTCTCGATCACAAGAAGCGTGAGGCGTGAGGAGTGAGGAGTGAGGCGGCTTTAAAGCGGGTGCACACGCTGTCTCCTTACGCCTAACGCCTCACACCTCACGATTTGGACAGAAGCTTGAGCGCCTGCCGGATCCCTTCGGCAACCGCCACGCCGGCGGGCAGTTGCTTCGTCGCCCATGCCGCCTCGCGTTCATTATAGCCGAGGGCCAGCAGCGCATCGGTGATGTCTCCGGCCTGTCCGTCGCCCCGCGCCGCGGCCGGCGCGGCCGAGACCGCGTCGAGCTTGTCCCGCAGCTCGAGCAGGAGGCGCTCGGCGGTCTTCTTGCCGATGCCGGGTATCTTGGTGAGCCGGCCGCCGTCCTGCGCGGTCACCGCCTCGCGCAGATCGGAGACGGACAGTCCGGAGAGCACCGAGAGCGCGGTGCGCGCGCCGATCCCGGAGATCTTCAGCAGCTGCCGGAACGCCCGACGCTCGGGCTCCGTGGCAAAGCCGTAGAGCTGGTGCGCGTCCTCGCGCACGACGAGGTGGGTGAAGAGCGCGACCTCGGAGCCGGTCGCCGGCAGTTGGTAGAACGTGCTCATCGGCACGTCGAGCTCGTAGCCGATGCCCTGCACCTCCACGAGAATCTGGGGCGGGTGCTTCTCGACGAGCTTGCCGTGGATGCGCCCGATCATGGCCGCCGCTCCCGGCCCGCGGCCGCAGCGGCGGGAAATGCGTGATTCGTGACCCCCACCCCATCCCTCCCCCTTGAGAAGGGGGAGGGTAAGGGAGAGGGTCGTGAATCGTGAATCGAGCTCTTCAACCCCGGTTCCCCTGCCGCGCTTGGCGCTTTGGCGGTTCGTTGATCCGGTTTCGGTTCTCTTGGCGCGCTTGGCGGTTCGTGTATCTGGTTCTGGTTCTCTTGGCGTGCTTGGCGTCTTAGCGGCTATTTTCGTTCGTTCTCTCAAACGAGCCGGCCGCGCTTCATGCGGAAGCCGGCGGTCGCGAGCCGCCCGAGCCCCTGCCCGCCGTGCGCGTGGCAGATCGCGCACGCCAGCGCGTCGGCCGCATCGGGGCTGGGATCGGCGCCGAGCCCGAGCAGCCGGCGCACCATTTCCTGCACCTGCTGCTTTTGCGCGTGGCCGTTGCCCACCACCGCCTGCTTCACCTGCAGCGCAGTGTACTCCGCCACCGGCAGGCCCGCGAGCACCGCCGCGCAGATCGCGGTGCCGCGCGCCTGGCCGAGCAGCAGGGTGGTTTGGGGATTAACGTTGACGAACACCTTCTCGAGCGCGACCTGCCCGGGCTTGCGCTCGGCGATGACCTCGCCGAGGCCATCGAGTATCGCCTTCAGCCGGCGCGGCAGATCGCCGCCGGGGGCCCTGATCCGGCCGCTGGCGACATAGGAGAGCCGGTTGCCGTTTTTGTCTATGATCCCGAATCCCGTCGTCACGAGACCCGGATCAATGCCCAGGATTCGCACCCGCGAATCCCGTGAGGCGTGAGGCGTTAGGCGGGAGGCGGATCTCATCTAATTTCCCGCCTTACGGTGGGAGTTGTTCGGATAACGACCCCCTCGCAATAGTCAGAAACTGCAATAGCTCCCGTGAGAAGGTCATGATGTCTTCTTTTCACCAGTCGTTCCGCCGAGTTTGCCCGCCTAACGCCTCACGCCTGACGCCTCACGATTCCATGACGGCGGTGGTATAGACCTCCTGCACATCGTCAATCGCCTCCAGCGCATCGAGCAGCCTCTGCATGCGCGCGGCCTCGTCGCCCTTCATCGGATTTTCGGACACCGGCTTGAACGTCACTTCCGCGAGCGCGGCCTGGAAGCCCTTCTTTTCGAGCGCGGTGCGCATGGCGACGAAGTCGTTCGGCGCGGTGATCACCTCGATGCTGCCGTCGTCGTTCGCGATGACGTCCTCCGCGCCCGCGTCAATGGCGGCCTCCATCAGCTTCTCCTCACTGGTGCCCGGCGCATAGACGAGCTGCCCGCAATGCTTGAAGAGGAACGCGACCGAGCCCTCCCCGCCGAGATTGCCGCCGTGCTTCGTGAAGGTGGAGCGCACGTCCGCCACGGTGCGCGTCCGGTTGTCGGTCAGGCAGTCCACCATCACCGCTGCGCCGCCGAGGCCGTAGCCCTCGTAGCGCACTTCCTCGTAACTCGCCCCGTCCAGGCCGCCGGTGCCGCGCTTGATCGCGCGCTCGACGTTGTCCTTGGGCATGTTGCTGTCGTAGGCCTTGTCCACCGCGAGCCGCAGCCGCGGATTGGAGTCCGGGTCGCCGCCGCCCAGGCGCGCGGCCACGGTGATTTCCTTGATCAGACGGGTGAAGACCTTGCCGCGCTTCGCATCCTGACGGTTCTTCCGGTGCTGGATGTTCGCCCACTTGCTGTGACCTGCCATTCGATTGCCCCTGCCAACCCCAACGCGTAAATAACTCGTTAAAATATCAGAAATTTTACCACGCGGGGGCGTCATGCCAGAACCGCTGCTCGTTGCCGGGGTGAGGACGGGGCTGCGCCCGCTGCCGCAGTACGCCCACCGACTCGGATCGAGCGCCGGCGGGCGGCGGTGAGCCGTCAGGCTGCCCACGGTCACGCCCTCGCCGGGCTGCTCCTCGCAGTTGGCGGCGTGATCTTCTTCTCGATCCGCCCGATTTTCATCAAGCTCGCCTATGCCTACGTCGTCGATCCGGTTACCCTCCTCGCGCTGCGCATGGTCTTCTCGCTGCCCTTCTTCATCGGGGCGGCGTTCTGGGTGCGCAGCGGCGCCGAGCACCGCCCACTCTCGGGCCGCGAGCTCGGCCTCGTCGCCGCGCTCGGCCTGCTGAGCTACTACGCGGCGAGCTTTCTCGACTTCCTCGCGCTCCAGTACATTTCAGCGGGCCTGGGGCGGCTGCTGCTGTTCATCTATCCGACGATCGTGGTGCTGCTGTCGGCGGCCACGCTCGGCAAGCGCGTGACGCGGCGGGAGCTGGCTGCCCTCGCCCTGAGCTACGCCGGCCTCACCCTGGTGTTCGCGCCCTCGCTGGAAGCCGTGCAGAGGAATTTCTGGCTGGGTGCTGCGCTCGCTTTCGCAAGTGCCATTTGCTACGCGGTCTATCTCGTCGCCGGGAGCGAAGTGATCGCGCGCGTGGGGTCGGTGCGCTTCACTGCCTACGCGATGACCGCCGCGAGCATCGCCGGCCTCTTGCAGTTTTTTCTGCTGCGCCCGCTCGCCGCGCTGGATCTGCCGGCGCCGGTGTACGGGTACGCGGTCGCGATGGCGGTGGTGAGCACGGCGATCCCGGTGTTTATGACCTCGGAGGCGCTGCGCCGCGTCGGCGCCAACACGGTGGCGATCGTCGGCGCGCTCGG
The DNA here is from genome assembly GCA_027310225.1 of bacterium. Taxonomy (GTDB): domain Bacteria; phylum Pseudomonadota; class Gammaproteobacteria; order Burkholderiales; family SG8-41; genus SG8-41. The sequence goes on from DAIDBG010000215.1 coordinate 3,531, forward strand.
GCCGGTCACCACCATCGTGTTGGGTTACCTGGGACTGGAGGAAACGATGACACTGCTGCAGCTCGCCGGCTCCGCGCTGGTGCTCGTTGGCGTGGTGGTGATCAGCCTGCGGCCGGCAAAGCCGGCCAAAGGATGAAGGATGAAGGGAAAGACTGTTAAGTAGCGCCCTTGCTGCCTTCTGCCTTACCGGTCACTGGTCACCGTCAGTAGAACGTTCCGTCCTTCCTCGTGAAGCGTCGCCCCTGCGGCGTCGCGCGCCCCGCGAGGTCGTCGTCGGGGTAGGTTACGGCGTCCTCGGGCCGGCGGTCGCCCACTTCCAGATAGACCGCGTCGCGGGAGGTGCGGTTGACGAGGCAATGGCCGTCCGCCTTTCCGGCGGGGAAACCCGCGCACATGCCGGCGGTCAGCCGCTGCTCGCCGCCGTCGGTGGCCAGCACCAGCTCGCCGCTCACGACGTAGATGAATTCGTCCTCGTGCGAGTGCCAGTGGCGCAGCGCGGACACCGCGCCCGGCGGTATCGTCGTGAGGTTCACGCCGAAGTTCTTCAATCCCAGCATGTCGCCGAGCCGCTGCCTGCGGCGGCCGGAAACGCGCGAGCCGAACGGCTCGGGGTAACGCGAGCCGGTGACGGCCGGCACCGTGGCCGGGTCGAGCGCGGGGGGTTTCAGCTGGTTGCTCATGGCGGTGTCTGCTTGAAAATTGCACCACGGCGCCGCTCACGCGCCGCGCAATACCCTGTTAGCGCCCGGCGACACCCATCCCGCATTTGCCGGCAAACGACTCTCCCGGGGCAAGGCTTTCGGCACAGCTCAGGTCCGGGACCAGTTGCGTCTGGTTGTATTTCTCCGCAAGCTCCCTCGCCGTGAGGCCTCCGTAAACCCTGATCCCGGGATTGGCGCCCGCCCGGAGCAGCAGACGGGCCGTGCTCACGTAACCCATCATCGCGGCCATCATGAGCGGCGTGGCGATGCCGGCCACGCCGCCCTGCGCGTCGGCGTCCACCCGCGCGCCGCTCTCG
>DAIDBG010000216.1 GCA_027310225.1 bacterium
AATCACGAACTTTGCCGTCAGCAGCCTGTCGCACCGCCAGGTCCGGCAGGCCGCCGGTGCCGCCCGATTCGGGCAACGCCCGTAACCGTCATGAGCTACTACAAGCATCACGTCTTCTTCTGCTGCAACCAGCGCCCGGAAGGCGAGCAGTGCTGCAACAACCACGACTCGCAGAAGATGCGCAACTACGCCAAGGACCGCATCAAGAACCTGAAGCTCGCTGGCCAAGGCAGGATCCGTGTCAACCAGTCCGGGTGCCTCGACCGCTGCAAGGAAGGCCCGGTGATGGTGGTGTATCCCGAGGCGGTCTGGTACACCTACGTGGACCGGGAAGACATTGACGAGATCATCGAGGAACATCTCGTCAACGGCCGCATTGTCGAAAGATTGCGCATCTAGTGTGCTGTCCCGTAAACACCGCGCATAAGTCGGAGGCAACCGTCAAGCATGTGTGGCGCATTCTTTCCATGTCCCGGATCGACAGTCCCGCGAAATCGGCACCAGACGCGAAGCAAACCGCAGTCAGGTTGGACACCTGGCGAGGATTTGCGCCAAAGTATGGTGCCGATTGTCGCGAGGACTTTCGCAGGTTGTTTACGGGACAGCACACTAGGTTCCCCGATGCGCAGTCTTTCAAGGTGGCTGACGAATCGTGACCGGTGTCCGGCCCCGTAAAGCGGTCGGATCGGCAGACGATTCGCCGGCCTTCGAATTGGAGCATCCCCGTCCCGCCCCATGCCAGCGATAGAAGTCCGACCGCTTCCCGCCGCCTCGCTGACGCGGGTGATGATCGCGGGACCGGCGGGCGGCATCGAGACCGACATCAACGATCCGGCCGCGCCGCGCCGCGGCATCGCGCTGATCGCCCACCCCAACCCGGTGCAGGGCGGCACCAAGGACAACAAGGTGGTCACCACGCTCGCCAAGACCTTCTTCACGCTCGGCCATGTTGCGGCGCGGCCCAACTTCCGCGGGGTCGGCGCCTCCGCTGGTGCGCATGACGAAGGCCGCGGCGAGACCGAGGACCTGGTCGCGGTGGCCGGCTACCTGAAGCGGCAATACGGCGAGCTGCCGCTCGTGCTCGCCGGCTTCTCCTTCGGCGGCTTCGTGCAGACGCGGGTGGCACAGCGCCTGAAAGCGCAGCGCCTGGTCCTGGTGGGACCCGCCGTGAACCGCTTCGCCACGGAAACGGTGCCGCCGGACACGCTGGTGATCCACGGCGAGCGGGACGACGTGGTGCCGCTGGCGGCCGTGCTCGACTGGGCGCGTCCCCAGAACCTGCCGGTGGTCGTGGTCCCGGGGGGTGAGCATTTCTTCCACGGAAGGCTCGGGCTCCTCTCCGATATCGTGATGCGCCACTTCGGGCGCCAGGAGGCGGGTGAGCGGTGAGCAGATACCCTTGCACCCGGGCTTTGTTCCGCTTACCGCTTACCCGCCCTGCCGGCGCGATTCACGACCACAGCTCTCTTCCCCCTCTCCTGAAATGAGTCCCGGCCAGCCCGTCCATCTGCACGTCTCCGGCCTGCGGAAACGCTACGGCGAGCACGAGGTTGTGGCGGGCATAGACCTGGAGCTCGTGCCCGGGGAGTGCTTCGGCCTGCTCGGCCCCAACGGCGCGGGCAAGACCACGACACTCAAGCTCTGTCTCGGCCTGATCGAGCCCGGCGCCGGCGAGATTCGCGTGTTCGGCCTCCCGGTGCCGGCGCGGGCGCGCGAGGCGCGGCGCCGGATCGGCGTCGTGCCGCAAGCCGACAATCTCGATCCCGATTTCACCGTCGAGGAGAACCTGCTGGTCTATGGCCGCTACTTCGGCTTGGGCGACGCCGTGGTGCGGGGCCGCATTCCCACCCTGCTGGAATTCGCGGGCCTGAGCGCGCGCGCCCGATCGCGCATCCAGGCGCTCTCGGGCGGCATGAAACGGCGGCTCACGCTCGCGCGCGCGCTCGTCAACGATCCCGATCTGCTCTTTCTCGACGAGCCGACCACCGGGCTCGACCCCGGGATGCGCCGCTCGCTGTGGGAGATCCTGGCCGAAGAGCGCGCCGAAGGCGCGGCGATCCTGCTTTCCACTCACTATA
>DAIDBG010000224.1 GCA_027310225.1 bacterium
GCTTGAGCGTACGCAGGTCGATCACTTCCGCATCGATCCCTTCCGCAGCGAGCCTGTTGGCCGCCTGCAACGCGAGCTCGAGCGTGTGCGAGGCGCCGACGATCGTGAGATCGCCGCCGCGCCTGCGGTAAATGCCCTTGCCGAGCGGCACTTTGTAGAAATCCTCGGGAACGACCCCGTCCTTTTTCATGAGCCAGCGGTGCTCGAAGATCAGCACCGGGTTGTTGTCCTCGATCGCGGCGAGCAACAACCCTTTTGCATCGAACGGCGTGCTCGGCATCACGATCTTCAACCCCGGCACCCCGAGCAGCATGCCCTGGATCGCCTGGGAGTGCTGCGCGCCCGAGCCCCAACCGCGGCCGATCGCCGCCCACACCACCATCGGCACGCAGGTCTGGCCGTTGTCCATGAAATGAAACTTCGCCGCGTGCGTGACCAGCTGGTTCATCGCGAGCAGGATGAAGTCCGGCCGGTTGTGCATGTAAACCGGGCGCATCCCGTTCATCGCCGCGCCGGTCGATACGCCCATCATCCCTTCCTCGGAGAGCGGGGTGTCGAACACGCGGCCGGTGCCGAATTTTTCCTGCAGGCCCTTGGTCGTGCCGAACATCGCGCTCGGATCGTCAACGCCCTGCCCGAGCACGAAAACCGTATGGTCGTGCTCAAGGGCGATCGCGAGAGCCTCGTTCACAGCCTTCGGATAGCTCAGCACGCGTCCTTCGGCAGGGTTCGGCGTCTCGTAAACAAGACGGTTGATCAGTCCTTCATCCCAGGGCATAACATTCTCGCCTACTCTCTTTAGGCGCTGTACACGTTCCGGTATAGGTCGGCTTCTTCCGGATTGGGGCTGTTCACCGCAAACTCGAATGCGGCCAACGTCTCATCGAGTATCTCGCGCTGCATCCGCTCGTGAGTCCGAACGTCGAGGAGCCCAGCGTTTCGCAGGAACTCATGGTAGGTCTTGATAGGGCAGACCTGCTCCCATGCTTCGCGCTCGACCACGTCGCGATAACCGGTCTTGCTGTCGTCACCCGCCCCGCCATGCGCGCGGAAGCGATAGACCGGCGCCTCGATGAAGGTCGGGCCGCCGCCTCGACGCGCCCGCTCCACCGCTTCTTTCGCAACCTCATATACCGCGAGGACGTTAGTGCCATCCACCAGCCTACTGGGCATGCCATAGCTTGCCGCCCATTTCCAAATGACCCGGTCAGGATGCTGGCGGGTGGCGAGCGGGGACTGCACCGAGTAGAAGTTGTTTTCGCAGAAATAAATCACGGGAAGCTGCTTCAGCGCCGCGAAATTGAGACTCTCGGAAGTCACCCCTTCCTCGACCCCAGCCTCGCCGAGGAATACCACGCAGACCCGATCGAGCCCCTGCATTTTCGTCGCGAGCGCCGCCCCGGTCGCGATGGGCACGGCTCCGCCCACGATGGCGGATGTGCCGGCCATGCCCACCTTCTTGTCAATGAGATGCATCGAGCCGCCGCGGGAGCCGGCGCACCCGTTCACTCTGCAAAACATCTCGCACAGCATGGCGTTGAGGTCTCCACCCTTCGCGAGATAATTGCCATGCGTGCGGTGGCTGGAGTAGAGCAGGTCGTCATCGGTGAGAGCCGCACAGCACCCCACCGATGTGGCTTCCTGCCCGATCGCGAGATGAATTGGCGTCTTCATCTGGTCCTCGTGATATCGCTTTTCGATCTCCTCCTCAATGATCCGGATGCGCAGCATGGACCGGTAGAGGCGGAGCAGGAATTCGCGGTCGAATTCGCCGGCTCGCCGCTGCCAGTCCCTAAAGCCGCTTCCCGCGTACTGGTACCTAACCACTGATCGTCTCCCGCTTTCTGCTCAGGAACCACTCGTAGGTGCTCCTGATGCCGTCCGCAAGGGTGATCTTGGGCCCGCTCCAACCAAGCTTTCGCAACCGCGAAGAATCCAGCAGCTTCTGCGGCGCCCCGTCCGGCCTCGAGGGGTCCCATTCTATGCGGCCAGTGAAGCCGACGACCCGCGCAACGAGTTCCGCCAACTCCCGGATCGAGCAATCCGCTCCCGTGCCGATGTTGACCGGCAGACTGTCCGGGGAGAGTTCCGAATCCAGCAGGAACAGGCACGCATCGGCAATGTCATCGGCGTGAATGAATTCGCGACGCGGCCGACCGGTTCCCCAGAGAGCGACCCTTGCGGCCCCCGAGATCTTCGCGTGATGGAACCTCGCGATCAGCGCCGAGAGCACGTGCGCCGATGCGGGATCGAAATTATCATTGGGCCCGAACGCGCTGTTGGGAATGACCGGAATGAATAGCGTGCTCCCGTGCTGGCGGTTGAACGCGAGGCACATGTGCACGCCCGCGAGTTTCGAGATCGCGTACGGCAGGCTGGTTTCTTCGGGCTTGCCGGTCAAAAGAAGCCGTTCCGCCATGGGCTGCGGACAATCCCGGGGATACATGCAGGACGAGGCGAAAAAGAGCATTTTCGAGGCGCTTACCCGATGCGCCGCAGCAAACACACTGAGCTGGATACGCAAATTGCTGGTGATGAACTCCGCAGGGTGAGTCTGGTTCTCCCGAATCCCACCGACCTTGCCCGCAGCCATCACCACAACCTGGGGGCGGGAGACTTCGAAGAAGGCGCGGACCTGCTTCTCGTCCGCCAGGTCAAGCTCGGCATGAGTGCGGACGATGACGTTCTGATATCCGTCCGCCCGCAACCGCCGCACGAAGGCGGAGCCGATCAGGCCCCTGTGCCCCGCGACGAGAACTTTCGTTGACCTGTCCATGGGTCGTCGTCAGAGTCCATTCGGCTGGTAGAGCACGATCCTGCTTCCCGAGCTCTCGAAACGGAAGGGGACATGGATCAGGCCGGACAACCGCTCTCTTACGTACTCCTGCAATTCCGGCTTTACGAACAGGAGCAAAAAACCTCCGCCTCCCGCGCCCAGAAGCTTTCCGCCGATGGCGCCGGCCTCACGCGCTGCTTCGTAAATACGATCAACATCGGCGGTAGAAACCTTATCCGAAAGTTTCTTCTTGTTTTCCCACGCCTCGTGCAGCAACTTGCCGAGCTCCTCGATCCTTGTGGTTTTCGATTGCACGATCGAAATGGCCTCACCCACCATTTCGGCCATGCGCTTGAGTTCGGTTTCGCGTTTCTGCAGGTTGTCGATCTTGGACTTGGCAACTTCCGAGGCGATTCGGGAGAATCCGGTAAAACAAAGCATCAAATGCGTTTCCAGCTCTTCTTTCCGGTCTTTTTCCAGAACAATCGGGGTTACCGAAAAAGTCTCGTCGTGATTGAACTCGATACGATTGAAGCCACCGAAAGCCGCAGAAATCTGGTCCTGCGATCCGACGTTTTCCTTGATCACATTCTGCTCGATGTGGATCGCTTGGCTGGCCAGGTCCTCCTTCGAAACGTACTTGCCCTGGAGCGCTGACAGCGCATTAATCAGACCCACAGTGAAGGAGGAGCTGGAGCCGAGGCCGGAGCGCGCCGGCAGGTCCCCGTCGTGATGGATTTCGAGGCCCTTTTCGCAGCCGGCCCACTGCAGCACAGCCCGCACCGCCGGGTGCTCGATTTCGTCCGCGCTGGTGACGTTCTCGATGCGCGAGTAGGCGATCCGGTGCTTGTGACTGAAGAATGGCGGGAGATAGCGGCAGCTGATGTAGCAATACTTGTCTATGGTCGTGGCCAGCACAACCCCGCCATGGATTTTGAACCAGCCTGGATAGTCGGTCCCGCCCCCGAAGAAGGAAATCCGGAATGGCGTGCGAGAGATGATCATATCAAGGTCGTGCGCGTGACAAACTACACAGGTGGCGGCAACGTCGCGGCCTCGCGGGCAAGAACAGAACTCTGACGGAGTTCCATCAGGAACACGATATTCGTGATGCGAAGCGAGCGGCTAAGCAGTTGTTAGCCACTGGCGTTGCGCAATGGGCTCCAGCAGCTTCCTTCTCAGGCGGATACCAGTCATGTCCCGGATGTGCCTAACCACGGCTTCGCCGAATTTTCTGCGGACAAGATCGAGGTAGCGCTCGTTCGAGAAATATCTTAAAAACGCCTCATCCCGGAAGCTGAGCACTTGAGCGTTAGTCAGGGCTTCTGTGCGCAAGGGATAGGTTTCGTGGCTATGCTGGGAGTATCCAATCCACGAATCGGGAAGGCCCCAGCCTTTTTCCACGGCCATGTTATAGAGCTTCGATCCCGGATAAGCCATCGCGCAGTAGAAGTTCGCGAACTCGCAGTTGGCCTCGACGGCCAGCTCAAAGGTTTCCTGCATCGTCTCGTAAGTATCGTCGGGCAGACCGAAGATATAGTTGCCTATGACGTTGATGCCCGCCGACTGAATTTTTCGGACGACTTGAATGATTTCCGGCGATCCGAAGCGCCCTTTTTCGACACCGTCGCGGACGTGTTTGCTACCGGATTCGATCCCGAGCGCGAGCCAGCGGAAGCCGGCGCGATTGAGCTTGTCGAGGAACTCGTCTTTTACGGTGTCAACCCGGGCATACGCCCAGATGTTAAGGTCGTATCCGCGCTCGATGATCTTATCGCATATGCCCAGAACGTGATTGCGGTTGAGCACGAACATCTCGTCAACGAACTTGATGTTTTTGACGCCATGCCGCGTCACCAGCAAATCGATTTCCTTGATGACAGTCTCTGGTGACCATAACCGATATGACGGCTTGCCGAACGGCGCATTGATGCAGCAGAAGGTGCACTTATAGGGACACCCAAGGCTGGTATGCATGGAGACGTAAGGCTGGCGCTCATTGATGTGCTCGAAGCAATGCCAGTTATGAGCACGATACTTGTCCATCGGCAGCAGGTCCCACGCAACGCCGGGCATCTCGGCGTCAAGGTCGTCCAGCAAGAGCGCCGGCGGATTTGAGCGGATCAAGTTCCCTTCTCGGAACCACAGGCTCGGGATCCCGGAGAAGTCGGCGGCCTTTGCCTTCAACGCCTGCGCGGTGAGCAGAATCGTCTGTGGGCCCTCCCGGTCACACACGAAATCAATGTGCTCTTCCCTCATGGTTCGTACGGGAAGCGCCGCCGGATGGGTGCCGGTCATCATGATCTTATGGTCTTCACTCAGATTCTTGATGGCGGCACATGTCTCGCCAGCGGCTGTCATGTTCTGCATGGAGGCCGACGGCTGGAACCCGTAGACGACCATGACGATCAGGGTCGAATCGTAGTTTTCGTGAATTGCTTCGGCGACACCAACAGGACTGAGGTTCTCCGCTGGAGCGTCGATCACGGCGACAGTAAGGCCGTGCCTCCTTAGGTAGGTGGCGAACAGCCCGGCGAGCGACGGCGGCTCAATCGCCGAATATTGGTCTCCCAATTCCTGATAAACAGCTATCCTACTACCTGGGTTGACGAGCAATACATCAACCGGCTGTTTCGACCCGTTCATCGCGTTGATCCTTGTTGGAACGCTAATGGAACCTTTCGGCAACTATTTATTGCCAACAAACGAATTTTATCAAATCTGGCAGTTGTTTAGCACGCTTTTAAGGAAGCTCTGAATTTCCGGCGTTAGCAAGCACGTCGATTGCACAAAGTGGTTTCGATTGCACGAGGTGGTATGGAGCGATCAAAGCAGTCATGTGAAGGCATCGAAGATGCTCTCTGCGCCCGTTCTTCGCGGCTGCTTTCGCCTGTTTCGCCGTTCCTGTACGCACCTCTCCTACGTTGCCAGCAAGCGGTATCGCACGCGGTAGAGATTGGCCAAGGCGAAGAGCGTTTCCATCTGCGCCAGGTTCTTCGCGATGCCCCGGTAGCGCACCTTCGCATGCCCCCACAGGCGCTTGACCACCCGATACGGGTGCTCGCCGATGGCCCGTACCCGCGAGAAGCGCCGGTTGCGCGCCTTCTGCGCCGCGGTCAAGGGATGATGCTTGGTGGCGCGCACGTTGACGTTGAATTCCACCGCGCTCGCCTCGGCCTGCGCCTTCAGTTGCTTGGAGTGATAGGCTGAGTCCCCATGCGCGCGCTCCTCAGCCCCGTGCAGCAACTCACCGAACACGTTCACATCGGCAACGTTGGCGCTGCTCGCTCGCACCGTGTGCACCAACCCGAAACCATCATCCACGCCGGTGTGCAGCTTCATGCCGAAATACCACTGCTTGCCCTTCCGCGTCTGATGCATCTCGGGGTCGCGTTTCTTCTCGGCATTCTTCGTCGAGGAGGGCGCGTTGATGATGGTCGCGTCCACGATCGTGCCCTTGCCCACGAACAGCCCCCGCTCCGAGAGGTGGGCGTTGATCTCGGCGAGCAGCCGCTCGGTCAACTGATGCCCCTCCAGCAGCCGACGAAAGTTCAAGATCGAGGTCTCGTCCGGAATCACGTCATCATCCGCTCGCACCCCCGCGAAATGACGCATCGTGATCGAGTCGTAGAGCGCCTCCTCCGCCCCCGGATCGGAGAGGTTGTACCACTGTTGCAGGCAGTAGATGCGAAACATGCGCGCCATCGGCAGCGG
>DAIDBG010000225.1 GCA_027310225.1 bacterium
CTCGTAGGGGTTGGCCGTTTCCCATGCGGTCTTCGGCTGCGTCTCCCGGAAGCGGACGCGCACGATCGACTTGGCGGACTTGAAGCCGTACTTCCAGGGCACCACGAGGCGCACCGGCGCGCCGCTCTGGTTCGGCAGCACTTCGCCGTACAGGCCCACCGCGAGGATCGTGAGCGGGTGCATCGCCTCGTCAATCCTCAGCCCCTCGACGTAGGGCCAATCCAGCACCGGCAGGCGCACCTCGGGCATGTTTTCCGGCTGCAGCACGGTGACGAACTCGACGAACTTCGCCTTCGCGGTCGGCTCGACGAGCTTCGCCAGGCGGTTGAACTCGAAGCCGATCCACGGGATCACCATCGACCAGGCTTCCACGCAGCGCAGCCGGTAGATGCGCTCCTCGAGCGGAAACTTGAGCAGGTCCTCGATCCCGAACGTGCGCGGCTTCGCCACCTCGCCGTCCACCGCGACCGTCCAGGGCTTGACGCGCAGCCGGCCCGCCTCGCGCGCCGGGTCGTCCTTGTCGGTGCCGAACTCGTAGTAGTTGTTGTAGCCGGTGATGTGCCGGTACGCGTTCACCGGCTCGCCCGTGCTGAAGCGGTTCTTCGCGACCTTGTCGAGCTTCGCCAGCCCGAGGGTCTTTTCCTGCGCGGCGGCGCCGCGCGCGGCGAGCCCCGCCGCACCGAGGATCGAGCCGGCCGCCGCGAGCTTGATGAACTCGCGCCGCCGCTCGTACACCCGGCGCGGCGTGATCTCGGAGGGCCTGATATCGCCCGGTTTCCTGATCAGCATGGTCGTCTCCCCCGTGTTTCCAGATGCATATACGGATCGCCTGGGGGCGTGGATTCCTACCGAGCGTCGGTTAATTGCATGACGACGCTCGGCCCCTCACCCCTTCCCCCTCTCCCGAAGGGCGAGGGGAAATGGATGGCGGGAAATGGTTTGTTAACCATTTTCCGAAAGCTCGGTCGGCCATCAGCGCGTTGGGAATACCCAGCGGCGCTTGAGATCGCCCATTCCGAATCACCAGTGCCACACCTGGTCGAAGCGCTCGAGCAGGGCCGGAACGGCCTTGCGGCTCACTTTCTCCATGCCGCCGATCAGTCCGGCCTGCGCGAGCCCGCGCTCGCGCAAGTCCTCCTCGATGATGTAAACGGGGACCTTCGCCTCCATCAGCTTCTGCAGGTCCCGGTCCGGTTCCGGAGCATGGGCGAGCTTTCTGTCTCCGAAGGCGAGCCCTCCGGCGTTCTGGCCGCGCACGGCGTAGTTCACCGCGTTGCCGCGCAGCAGGAGGCTGACATCCGCGCCGTTGTTCTTCAGGCTGTGGTTCAGCCACAGAATGGTGTCGTCCTGTTCCTCCAGCGTCGCCCGGTAGGCGGTTTCCACGATGCTCAGTATCTTCATGGGGGGCCTCCTATTTCGCGGGAATGACGAGGATGCCGTCGCTTTTCTGCGCCGCCTCGTAGAAGTCCTTGGGGCTGCCGCGGCGCGGGCCTTCGATCCAGTCACCCGCGCCCCTTTCGTCCACGCACAGGCCGCAGTTGATCCATTCCAGCTTCACGCTGTTTTTACGCGCGAGCTCGAACAGCGAGGCGATCCAGTCCTTGGTGGTCGGATGCTGCTCCTGCTCGACCGAGGTGCCCTTGACGGGATTCGCGTGCGGCTGCTGCCCCTTCATGGTGAGATTGACGGCGCCCTCGTACGCAAACACCGTGACGTTGTTGCCTTGCGTAAGGGCCGCATTGACGATGCGCAAGGCCGTCGTGGTGTTGGCGGTTTCGTAGGGCGGGTCCATGATCGCAATGGTCAGGGTCTTGGCCATGATTCGCCTCCGCTTTCAGTGCCAGATCGCCTTGGTGCCGGGCTCCAGCAGCAGCCCCACCAGGCGCTCGATTTCCGCCGGTTTCACGCCGTCCACCACGCGGTCAATGGCACGCTCGCGCAGCGAAAATGAATCGGCAAGCACGCTTACTCCGGCCCGCGCGAGATCGCGATAGCGCTCGCTGTGCCGCGCACCGTCGCGCGTCGCGAGCACGCCATTCTGGATCAGGAACAGCATCACATCCTGGTTTCTTTCGCGCACGCCCTTGACGAGCTCGAGCAGGTTTGGACTGTCCGCGGAGTCGTAAGGATCGCGCGATTCGATGAATAAGTACTTTGCCATGAGGTCCTCCTGGGTCAGCGAGAAATCCTGCGTCATCCATCACGTCGTCATCAGGGACCGATTCATCTGGACTCCCCTGGTGCTGCGGTGGCGCCTTTGCGCAGCGCTTTCGGCGGAAACCCGGTCCACGATGGCGGAGGCGGGATTTGAGTGGCGGGCGCGTTCGGCGGCGCGCCTGGGAGCGGCACCTCGACGAGCTGTACGAGCGGCACATAGCAAACCCCGATGTCGGCGCAACCCTGCGAGGTCACCTTCAGCGTGACGCGGCGGTTCGCGATGTCCTCCGGAGCCAGGGGCACGCGGATGCGCACCAGCCTGCGGTAGGTCTCGGTCAAGCCGAAGAACGGATCCTCCTTCACCGTTCCCTTCGGGAACGCGACATCGGCGAGCACCTTGCCCGCCGTGGTCTCGAACTTGAAGCGGTCGCGGTACAGGTAATAGCCGTCCGCGACTTCGAACTGCACTTCGACGTTGCGCTGATCGAGCCTTTGCATCGAGATGAGAAAGGCCTTCTCGGGATCGAGGAGATCGGATTGCTGGGCGCCCGAGTACGACGGAAGTCCAGCTGCCGCGACGAGAAGCGCCGCTGCGGCGCCTCTCCATGCCCTGGCAGCCCGTCGGGCCTGGCGTTTCGTTACATCGCTCGATGCAAAACCATGCAAGAAGCGTGGGAATCGGGAATAAAGCCGGGTCAAGCGTCCTCTCCTGGCTGCCGTTGGAATCATGATCGGCGCGGGGGCATCGTCAATGTCACAAGTTGACAGGTCGCGGCCGGATAAGGTTCATTTTACGGAAGTTGCGGTGGTGTTACACGATGCGTGCCGGAGCGGCCTTCAACGCCGCGCCCACGTCGGAAGGGGTATCGAGTACGGCGACCCCTGCGGCTTCGAGCGCCGAGCGCTTGGAGGCGTAGCTTCCCTTGTCGCCCGTGACGATGGCGCCGGCGTGGCCCATCTTCCTGCCCCTGGGCGCAGCGCCGCCGGCGATGAAGGCGATCACGGGCTTCGCCATGGTCCTCGCGTAAACGGCTGCCTCCTCTTCCATCGAGCCGCCGATCTCGCCCACCATGACGACGGCCTCGGTGCCGGGAAAAGTGTCGAGGGCGACGAGCGCCTCGCGCGTGGTGGTGCCGATGACCGGGTCCCCGCCGATGCCGATGAACGCCGATACGCCGTAACCGGCCTGGACGACGTTGAGGCAGAAGAGCACTCCTAGGCTGCCGCTGCGGGAAATCACGCCGATCGAGCCCTTCCTGAAGATGCGGTCGTTGAAGGCGGGCATGAACCCGGCGAAGCATTCGCCGGGAGTGACGGCGCCGGCGGTGTTGGGGCCGAGGATGCGCACGCCGCGTTCCTGCGCCGCCGCAATGAAGTACATCACGTCCTGCACCGGGATGTGCTCGGTCAGAACGACCAGGCCCCTGGCGCCGGCCTCGATCGCGTCCAGGGCGGCCTCCTTGACCATCAGCGGCGGGATGAAGAGGATCGCGACGTCGAAGCCGGTGCTCTTCATCGCATTCCCCGCCGTGGCGAAGACCGGCACGCCGCAATGCGTGGCCCCGGCCTTGTTTGGATTCGTGCCGCCGACGACGCAGGTGCCGTAGGCCTGCATGCGCTCGGTCCAGAACGTGCCCTGCTTGCCGGTGATGCCCATCACCAGCACGCGATCGGTGCCGCGTACGATCATCCCGCCGCTCCCGCGCGCCCTGCGCGCGTTCCGAGTTTCGAGTTTCGAGTTTCGGGTTTCGAGTTTCGCGTTACGGGATTCGAATCGGACACCCCATCCCGGAACTCGGAACCGGGAACCTTGAACCGGGAATCCGGAGCCCCGAACGCTGAACTCTGAACCCCGAACGCGGAACCCCGAACCCGGAACCGGGAACCTTGAACGCGGAACCCCGAACCCGGAACTCTGCGCGCTCCACCACTCACGCTGCGGCCTTCGCGGCGTGCACCGCGGATTTGCAGGCATCGTCCATGGTCGCGAGCGGTGTCACGCCCAGGCGGTCCTTCAGCATCCTGATTGCTTCCTCGTCGCCGGTGCCGTGCACCGAAAAGAAGATCGGCAGCCTGGGTTTCAGGGCCTCGATCGCCTCGATGACGCCCCGGGTCATCACGTCGGTGCGGGCGAAGGCGCCGCAGAAATTGATGACCAGGCTCCTGATTCTGGGGTTCGACAGCAGCAACTCGAGCGCCGGTCTTGCCTGGGTGTAGGCCTCGCCGCCGATCTCGAGAAAGTTCGCGGGCCGTCCGCCGTGGTGGCGGATCACGTCCATGGTCGTCATGGTGAGTCCTGCGCCGTTGGCGAGCACGCCGACATCGCCGTCGAGGTCAATATACTTGAGCCCGGCGGCCTTGGCCCTGGCCTCGAGGCCGGTAAGCTTCTCGGGCGTGCCCGCGCACGCGATGTCGGGCTGGCGGACGATGCCGCAATCGTCCATCACGAACTTGCAATCGAGCGCGACGACGCGACCGTCCCGGGTGACGACGAGCGGATTGATCTCCAGGAGCTCGGCGTCGAAGGCGACGTAGGCCTGGTAGAGCCTGGCGAGTGCGTCGGCGACCTTGCCTTCGGCCGCACCGAGCCCCAGGCCCCGGACCAGCGTCTCGGCCTCCGCACGGGAGAAGCCACGGCGGATATCGGCGGGCTGGAGGCGGAGCTTCCCGGGCGCCGTCGCCGCCACCTCCTCGATATCCATGCCGCCCTCGATCGAAAACATGACGAGCGGGCTCCTGCTCGAGGTATCGTTGAGCACCGCGGCATAAAGCTCGCGCTCGATCGGCATTTGCTCCTCGATCAGCACCTTTTCGACCGGGTGGCCGGCGATCTCCATCCCGATGATCGCCCTGGCATGGGCTCTCGCTTCGTCCGGCGTCGCGGCGAGCTTGATGCCGCCCGCCTTGCCGCGCTTGCCGGCCGGGACCTGGGCCTTGACGACGACGGCGCCGATTCCCGCCGCAACCTCGGCGGCTTCGTCGGGCGTTCTTGCGAGTCCGCCCCTGGGAACGGCGATGCCGTGCTGGGCGAGGAGCGGCTTGGCCGCGTGCTCCTCGAAGTTCATTTTCCGTATTTCTTCCAGAACGGGCCGAACAGGTCCTCCTCCGAAGGCTTGTTCTCGGGGATCACGCGGACGATGCGGGTGATATTCATGAAGTGTCTGTAATTCAGATTGTCGGAGAGGCTGTTGCCGCCCCAGGTGCCGCAGCCCATTGACAGCGAGAACGGCAACCCGTTATCGAAGCTGCCCCCGTTGGCGAAAGTATGGGATTGCTTGACGATCACGCGGCACACCGTCATCTCGTGCGCGAGCCGCCGGATATGCGACTCGTCCTCCGTGTAGATGCCGCACGAGTGGCCGTTGCCCATGTAGTCGTAGATCGAGCGCACGATGTCGAAGGCGTGATCGAAGTCCCGGGCGCGATAGACCGCGAGCACTGGGCAGAGCTTCTCGCCGGAGAACGGGTGGTCCCTGCCCGCGCCGGTTTCCTCGACCATCAGGCACTTCGCGCCGGCCAGCTCGGGGCGCGCGAGGCCGGCCACCGCGCAGATCGTCTTCACCGATTGCGCGGTCACGGCAGGCGAAAGCTTGCCGCCGGGAAACATTGCTTGTCGCAATGTTTCCTTTTCGGGAGGAGCAAGAAGAACTCCTCCCTCGTTTACGAGGGCGGCGATCATCCGGTCGTAAACGCGGTCGTGGATCACGACCGCGTTCTCCGAGGAGCAGCTCGTCGCGTTGTCGAAGATCTTCGAGCGCATGATCTTGGCGGCGGCATCGGCGCAATCGGCGCTGTCGTCCACGATCACCGCGACATTGCCGACGCCCACGCCGAGCGCCGGCGTGCCGCTGGAGTAGCCGGCGCGTACATTGTTCCTGGATCCGGTCACGACCACCAAGTCGGCCTGCTTCATGAGTTCAGTGGACATTTCCCTGGTCGCCGGAAGCGGCAGCGTCTGTACCAGGTCGAGCGGGGCGCCGACGCGCCTGAGTCCGGCGTGAACGTATTCGAGCAGCCTGGCGCAGGTCGAGTAGCCCTTGGGCGATGGTGACAGGATGATGGCGTTGCCGCATTTCAGGGCGTTGATGATGTTGTTGGCGGGCGTCGCCCCCGGGTTGGTCGAAGGCACCACTGCCGCCACGACGCCCACCGGCCGCGCGATTTCGGTGACGCCCTTCTCGGGGTATTCGGCAACGACGCCGGTGGATTTCGCGCCCTTCAGGTCGCGCAGCAGCCCCAGCGTCTTGCGGTGGTTCTTGGTGATCTTGTCGGCGACGACGCCGAGCCCGGTATCCTTGACCGCGAGTTCGGCGAGTGCCTTGTTGTGCTCCGGCTTCATGATCGCCCAGCCGGCTGCGGTCACGATCTCGTCGAGTCGCTCCTGGCTGTAGCGTTCGTACTGGTGTTGAGCGGCGCGCGCGCGGCGGATCAGTTCCGCCACGGTTTGCTTCGCGGCAGCGCCGAGGGTGACGGTTTCGGCATGAGGGGTCATGACTTTCTCCGGTGGATCGGCTTCCCCGGGCTCCGGCCGGCGATGCGCCGCTTCATCCTCTGGCGCATGCGCCGGAAGACGGGAAAAAGGAGCGTCAGGATCGCGATCAACATTATCGGTCCGCTGACCGGCCGGGTAAAGAACACGGTCCAGTCGTTGCCGTAACTGATCATGGTGGTCATGAACGAGGATTCGGCGAGCGGGCCGAGGATCACGCCGAGCACGAGCGGCGTGATCGGGAACTCGAAGCGCTCGAAGAGATACCCCGCGATGCCGAAAATCGCCACCAGCCACACGTCGGTGATGTTGTTGCGCGCGGCGAATGCGCCGAGGATGACCAGCATCACGACGTAGGCCGAGACGGTCACTTCGGGCAGGTCGAGCACCTTGACCATGAGTTTGGTGGCGAAATAGCCGATCACGCACATCACGACGACGCCGACGAACACCGAGGCGAACATCGAGTAAACGATGTCGCTCGAAGTCTGGAAAACCTGGGGTCCCGGCTGCAGGCCTTTCAGCAGGAAGGCGCCGAGGATGATGGCGGTGGCGCCGCTGCCCGGTATGCCCAGCGTCACGAGCGGAATGATGGCGCCGCCGACCGAGGCGGTGGACGCCGTCTGCGGCGCGATGATGCCTTCGGGTATGCCAGTGCCCAGTTACCGCCTGCGCCTGCCGTACTGGCCTTCCAGGCCGTACGACAGGAACGAAGCGACGGTGGCGCCGGCGCCCGGCACCAGACCCACGATGATGCCGGTTGCGCTGCTGCGCAGAAAGGTCGTCTTTCTGGCGAGCACCTCGCGCAGCCGCGGCAGGCGCGTTTTGATTACGTTCACGGCTTCGAGCGGGGCGGATTTGAAGCCGCGTTCCATGCGCAGGAATACTTCGCCCAGCCCGTAGGCCCCGACCATGACGACCAGGTAATCAATGCCGTCGGAGAGGATCGGCACGCCGAAGGTGAAGCGGTACGCGCCGTAAGTATCGTCAACGCCGACGGTGGCGATGAGCAGTCCCGCGAACAGGCTGATCAGCGCATTGGCAAGAGAGCCGGTGCCGAGCGAGACGACGCTGGAAAGACCGAAAAACAGGATCGCAAAATACTCGGGCGTGGAAAAGGTCAGCGCGATCCTGGCGACAGGCTGGGCGAGCAGCACCATCACGACGGCGGCAATCATGCCGCCGGCGAACGCCGACAGCAGCGTCCAGCCGAGAGCCTGCGCCGCCTGGCCTTTGCGCGCCATGGTGTAGCCGTCCCACAGCAGCGGCACGTCAATCGGCTCGCCGGGCACGTGGAACAGGATCGAGGTCCAGGCC
>DAIDBG010000227.1 GCA_027310225.1 bacterium
ACCGTAGGCCGACACGAACGAGAGCAAGGCCTGCTGCTCATCAGGCGAGAGCTGAAGCCACGCCAGCTTGGAGATGAGCGGCACGTCCTTCGGAAGGTTGAACGCCCACGGCGTGTTGGTGCCCTGCGAAGGATCGCCCACGCTCTGCGCGAACAGGCGCGCGAGGAACGGCGGCAACGCGCCGCCAAACTGCGACCGGAGCCTCTGGAGCGGGGTCTGGTTCCCGCCAGTGAACACCGGATTGATCGGACTGCCGGTAGTCGTGCCGCCACCGCCGCCACCACCGCCACCGGTCGTCGTTCCACCCGTGGTGGTCGTGGTGGTGTTGGGGACGAGGGTGGTGCCCTCCCAGTGGTAGCCGGGGGGCGCGACCTGCGTCGTCGGGTCCACCGTGGGCGTCGGGTTCGGCGGCGCCGACCCACCCGTAGTCGGGGTCGTGCCTGGGTAGGTCTGGTTGTTCGTGCTCGTCGGCGAGACGGTGTACAGGGATCCCTCGCTCGACACGCGGCCGTAGCCGGTGTTCGTCGGGTCGTAATACGGGTCGTACTGCGCCCCAGAAGTGGCCCCGTACGGGTTGGGCGTCGTGCCGCCGAAGGGGTCGTAGTTGTAGTTGTCGAATCCGAGCAGCCCGCCGATCGCGTATGAGCGCATCGGACCCATCGACGGCTCGCCGTGGCGACGGCGCAGGAACTCCGGCAGGTACTCGGCCGGAACGACGCCCTCCGGTCCGTTCTCGCCGATGCGGTAGGTCTGTCCAGACCAATCGCCCGTAGCGGTCATCGGCTCCGGCGTGATGCCGCCCTGCGCGTAGCCCGTGAATGGAACGCCCTGCTTGATGTTGTCGCCGGTCGTGCCGTATCCGGGGATGCTCACGCCCTGGGGGACGTTGCCGACGAGCGTGAAAGAGCCATCCTTGTTCACGACGGTGGACGGCGTGTTGGCGGGGATGTACGTAAGCGAGCCGTCCTGGAGCTGGACGTACTGGTCGTATGTCGCGCCGGGTGTGAAGTCACGACCGCCGGTCCCGACCAGCAGCGCCCTGCTGTCAGACGAGACGCCAGCCGCGTTGAACTGCGGCGCGCCCAGTGCGGGCGCGGGCTGGGACTGCTGGCCCGGGGCTCCGAGCGCGATCGGGGACGGCTGGCCCGGATTGCCCATCGCCGGGAACGACCCGAATCCCGGTGCGTAGGTGTTGCCGAACTGGCCCGCGCCGGGCGGGACGGGCTGGCCGCGGCGGAAGAAGAAGTTCTCGATGAAGTTGCGGGGGTTCGCGGCGAGGTTGGAGAGGTACTTGTAGTAGTCGAGCGCGCTGTTCTGACCGGCGAGGGTGAGGTTGCCGAGCGCGTCGTGCCCCGACACGTCGGTGTTGTACTTCGCGCGGTCGAACGCGAGCTGCGCATCGAACTGGCGACGCTGCTCCGCGAGCGCGTCGGCGGCCTGCTGGCTTGACAGCAGCTGCCCGGCAGTCGGCCCGCCTCCGCCGGGGTTGGAGAGGTCGGCGAGCACCTGCCCGGTGCTGGCATCCACGAGACGCCCGCCGATCACGACCGTCCCCGACTTGTCGGAGATGAACGACGACCACTGCGGCTCACCGGTGGCGGGATTGTCGCCGAGGTAGACGAAGTAGCCGCCCTGCGACGGCAGCACCTGCCCCGGAAGCGGGTTGCTCGGGTCGTAGTAGTTGTTCTGGGCCGGACCGTCCTGTGGCGCGCCGAGGCCGACGCCGCCGCCTTCGATTCCCGGGGTGAGACTCATGAACCACCTCCACGACTACGCGCTACGTGTTCCGCGACGTACTGCGGGTAGCCGCGTGCGAGGAGTTCGCTCGCCATCGGGTCCCCGGAAATGAGCTTCTGCGCTCCGCTGGGCTGCTCCGCGAGCGGCCCCAGATACGCCCGCGCCCCGTCGAGCGCCCCGGCGTACTGTGCGCGGGCGCGCTCGACGATGTCCTGCGTGATCGGCTTCTTAGCCACGCTGGATACCCTGAAGCGGCCCCGAGATGCCCTGCGGCGACCCGCCGTTGCCGCTGCGGCCGATGATGTTGTTCGCCTCGGCGAGCGAGCCTGGGGCCGGGGGCGGGGTGGGGATCGAGCGCGGCGCTCCGACGCCGGCATTGCTCTGCGGGTTCGCGGTGGCCGTCGCGCCCACCGGCTGCTGCGGCTGGCCGAGCCCGAGCACGCCGCTGGTGAATCCGGGTATGCCGAGTGGACCTCCGGTCACGCCTGTCGTCGGCTGCGCGATGGCCTGTGCGATGAGCTGCTGCATCATCTGCGGCGACTTGAGCACGTCCTCGCCGAGGCGCTCGCGGAGGAGTTCATCGGCGTTCTCGCGGCCGGCATAGGTCTCGAGCAGATCGCGCACCGGGATCGCGCCGACCGAAAGCAGCTTCATACCGTTTGCGATATCGACCGATTCGTCGTTCGGCAGACTCGGCACGACCGAGGCGTAGACCTCGTAGTGCCCGTTGATGTCCTTGGGGCGCAGCGTCACGAACTCGCGCTCGTCGCCCATGCCCCGGCCCCACACCGAGACGGGAGCGGCGATCTTGTTCTCGACCAGGCGGAACCATCCCGAGGTGGCCCACTGGACGGCCTGCTCCAGTGCTCCGGAGAGCGCACGGATGTACGCGCGACCGGTGCCAATCTTGAGCGAGCGCAGGTAGCCCGACTCCTCGGACTTGTTCGGCTCGCTGCCGAGCGCGTCGGGGATGGTCGCGCGCTGGATGGCGTCGCGCACGGTGCGCAGCTCCAGGATGAGCTCCTGCACCGGCACGACCGGGCGCATCATCGCGACGGCCTTCTCCGGGTCCATGTCGAACGGCACCCGCGTCACGCCCATCAGCGACATGTTCGGCTCGATGCCCTGCTTCACGATGACCCACGGGAACGCTTGCTGGGCGATGATCGCGTCGAGGTGCGTCATGCGCCGCGCCTCGAGCTTGAGCAGGTCGCGCGAGTTGGTGAGGATGCCGCGGTAGCGGTGTTCGGGGCGCCCGAACGGCGACCCAAAGCCGCCGGAGCAGAAGAAGTACGGGAGGAAGCCGTAGCCGTGCTTGACCACGCCGCCGCCGGGAAGCAGCCCCTTACCGGTGACCGCGAGGGCGCCCTCGCCGGCGACGATGTACGCGCGCCAGGTCTTGTCGTGGTAGGCGATGAACTCGACCTTGTCGGTGTCCTTGAGTGGTTCGTCGCGGCCGGGGAGACGCATATCCCAAGACGGCCAGTCGCGCTTGATCGCATAGGCCTCGGCGACGTAGGCGTGGATGATGTCGGTGTGGCCCTCGGTCGCGGGGTCCGGGTACAGGTCGATGGGATCGACCGGGTCCAGTCGGAACGGCCACGCCGATCGGCGGTCGGCCTCAGCCTCCTCCAGCGCCTGCTGATACTCCTCGCTCTGCGTGCCGCCGTACTTGGACGGCTGGGGCAGGTCCGGCCACGCATCAGGGTCGTACAAAAGGCGCGCGCCGATGGCGCCGCGCAGCGCGCCAGACTGCGCCATCGCCCGCATGATGTTGCGGGGCGTACCCTGACCCCAGCGGTACCAGGCGCCGGACCCGGCCTTCTCCATGAGCGTGGTCTGCGCTTCGGCCTGCGCGGTCTCCTTGCGGCGTGGGACATGGAGGCGCGGGACGTTGCCAGCGGCATGGGCGGCCGAGAGGTCCACGATGGTCGTGGCGGACGGCGGGCGGATCTGATCGAACGCCTCGGGTGTCTCCGAGGTGGCGATCTGGAATTCGAGATCGTAGAAGCGTTGGTCCTCGCGCTGCTGCTCGTGCCAGGCGCGGTAGAACGCCTGCCGTTCGCGGTACAGCGCGACGATCTGCTCGATGCTCGGCTTGGGTGCGGGCACTAGCGCCTCCCGTAACTCGGCCCGCCGCGCCCCGCGTAGGACGTGGCGCGCGCCGGCTGCGCATACTGGTAGAGCGACCCGCGCTGGCCCCAGAGCGCCAGGGCGAGCGCGATGACGGTGTCGTCGTGCTGGCCGTCCGGCGCGGAGTAGCGGATCTGGCCCGACGGCAGGACCTCGTAGCTGTACGCCTCGAGCTCGTCGAGGAGCACCGGGTCGTCGGGGATGGAGAGGGTGTTCTGCTGGAACGCGACCCGCAGGTTCTCGATGAGCGCGCGCTTCACTGGGGCGCTGTTCGTGGCGACGGACTCGACCGGGAATCCCGCCGAGCGCAGATCCTGCACGATCGCAAGACCGATGTTCGCCTCGTCCACTACCAGGCGGCCGAAGTTCATCTGGAAGACCATCGCGCCCAGGCGCTGCTTCTGGATCGGGTAATCGTCCTGCATGCGCTCGACGAAGAGCGCCTGACGCTTGCTGTTCATCGGGATCATCGCCGTGAAGTCGTGCTTCTGCCCGAGATCGACGCCGATGCAGGTCAGTGCGTCGGGCGCAGCCGCGCGGTAGCCGATGCAGTTGCGAACGTTGCGGAAGACCCCGCCGGCCGAGTCGATAGGGTCGGCCTCGAACTCCTCCGCATACAGGTCCGCCGGCATGTTCTTGCGCCGCTCTGCGAGGTAGCCGAGGTCCGCGTACGGGGAGTCCTCTGATTTCCAGTGGAAGGACTCGTACTCCGGCTCCTTACCTGGACCGGGCCGCCCCTTGTTCCACATGCGCCAGAACCAGTTGCGCGAGCGCGGGGTGGAGACCAGCAGAACTCGCGCATGCGGGCGGGCCACCAGCATCGGTGAGATGCCTCGCTCCCAAGCCTCTTCCTTCCACAATCCCGCCTCGTCGCAGACGACGAAGTCCAAAGACGCGGAGATGAGCGACTTATCGCCCTTGGCCGACTTGACGTAGATCTCCGACCCGTTGGTGAGTCGGATGAGCCGCTCAACCTGATTGGTCTTGGAGATGACTTCCTTCGGAAGGAAGTCGAGTAGCGCGTTCCACGCCGTAGCCTTGATCTCGAGCGATTCGGTCACCCACCAGTTGGTGTGCCCCGGATGCGCGAGGGCATCCATGCAGATCTCGGCGACCGCGCACGTCGTCTTTCCTGACTGACGCCCGGCCATGAGTAGGCGGAACTTCGCATCCGAGGTATGCAGCAGCGCCTGACCGACACCGCGGTCCTCGTTCCACCAGGGCGTGTATGCGACCTGTATCTCGCGCGGCTTAGCGACCGCGGGCGACACGATGGCCGGGCGTGCGGGCGTTGGAGATGCGCGCCGCGCTCTCCTTGGAGTACCCGGAGCGGCGGAGCGCTTCGTACTGCTTGGGGTTTTGGATGGAGGCGTACTTCTTGCCGGGCATCAGCACCTACGGCGCGTTGTTGCCCTTGATGGGCAGGTCTTGAATGACCGAGTCTGCGGGGATGCCCGGCCGGTAACCGTTGGACGCGGCTGTGTCATATAGCCCTTCAGCCGTGTTGAGGTCGGTGTGCGACACGAATGCGGTGTCGGCATATCCCTGAAGGACCGCCTCGGCCAATCGCTTGCGGAGCAGCTTGACGCGGTTGGTAGCGGTGGCAGGTGGCTTGGCCATGTGTACCTCCTAGAAGTAGGACGCGATGTAGAGCCTGCGGACGATGTCGGCATCGGCATCCTTGCGGGTGGTGAACCATTCGCCGAACGCCACGCGATCGCGCTCGATCACATCCGCCGTAGCGGCACCGGGAGCGTCGGGCGGGTTGATGTGGCGGATCATGATGTCTGGGAACTCGTGCGCGGTGCGCGTCTCGTTGCCCAGCCACACCCACACCGCATCGAAGTAGCCACGCCGCAGCGTCGGCAGCGCGAGCCAGCCGAGCGCGCGCACGATGCTCGACGAGACGAACACCGTCGAGGGCCACGGCTTGTCGTGTCCGTCATCCGTCCAGCTGAACGCGGGACGGTGGTGGGCGGCGAGGATGCGGGCATCCCAGCCTGAAGTCTCTGGGCGACTATCGTCCCCGATGAACCCGACGATGTCTGAATCAGAAGCAAGCGCAGCGGCGTTCAGTGGGCCGGTGGGATCTCCTGTGGGTGTACCGACAATGACAGTTCCGGGGTAGTCATTTCTGGTGGGGTCGTCCTCATCCACACAGAAGGCAAGCTCCACCTGATTGGTGATGCGGGTCCGGTCGAAGGAGTCTTGGAGTTCTCTGGCTGCTTGTGGCCGGCCCCGTGAGGGGCAGAACAGAGTGAGCAAAGATTCGGTGGACTGTCTGTGGCTGAGATCTATTGGAACATCGGTCTAGATCGTCGTCAGGAGCTTGGTAATGTACGCGTCCACGTCATAGCGGGGCTTGAGGATGCGGAGGATGGAGAGGGTGCCGTCGAGATGCTGCACCCCCCCGCCGTCTCTCCCGAATTGAATCGTCGGCGTACCGACGAAAGCCCCGAGCGCACCTCCGAGCGAGTAGGTAGAGACAACTCCACCGTTCTTGCTCACAAGCATTTTCAGTCCTGACGGACCCCAGGTCATTCCGACCGCGAGCGTATCCCCCGCCGCTGGTGCGGTTGCTGCGCTATCGTGTGGCGACTTCGCCGTACCCGAACCGTTATGGGCGTAGGTCAGATTGCCCGCCCCGTCCACGAAGACACGGATGCTGTTGTTGGAATCCGCCGTGATGTTGAAAAGGGCGCGGGTCGCCCCGATGTTATAGGCGTGGTCGAGGCGGCAAATGACTACAGCGGCACCAGAATCGCCGTTGAAGCCCGTCGGAACTGCGGCACTGGCGGCTGCGGCATTCCTCGTCCCCGTCGTGTACTCCTGACCGTCGCCGGAGTTGAGGGTGTTGTGGTCATTGTTCTCGACACCGAGGTTGTCGAAGTAGGCGACGTCGGTGAGGCCGGGGCCCGACTGAAGGACGATGTTCATGGCCGTCTCCCCCGCCGTGAGCGCGCCGCTGACGACGAGGGTCTGCCAGTCGGTCGCGGCACCAAGCGGGACGGTACCGACGACCGCGTTCCCCGGCACGCTGTAAACGGTCAGGTTGCCACCTGTGCCCGCAACCTTTGCCCTTACCGATACTGAGTAGGTGCCGCCAGAGATAAGTCCAGCCAGTGACTTCACGGCGTAACCGTTGGCAGAAGTGTTCGTGACCTTCAGACTCTGCGTTCCCGCGAACTTCGTGGTGGCGTCCTTCGCGACAGTGCAGTTGACAGGGGTGTAGTTCGCGACTCCCGCCGTCTCCATGTCCGCATCCGTGCCCGCGATGTTCGTCGTGCCCTCGTATACAGCGAGGCCCTTCTGGACGCGGGTGTTCTGCATGGAGTAGGACCAAGAGGGGACGGTGGCGGCTTGGACGACGCGAACAGCGGAAAAATAGCAGGTCATTGCCCCACCGCCAGGGGTGTTGTCATTACTCAAATAGACCTGGACAGTTCTAGCATTTCCAGGAGCAGTTTGGTTTTCGCTCTTGTATTCAGCCCATGACGCAGATGTTGAAGTGGCTATATTCGTCGAAAATATACTCGTTCCAGAAGCATCGCGCCAGCGAAAACCGAAGATAGCGTAGTTCGTTCCGTCGCTTCTCACATAGGCGGCAAAAGAATACACTCTCCCTGGCTCAACGTTTAAGATTTGTGTCTGCTCCTGGTATATGGAGGCAGTAGAAATCTTTACCGCTGCCCCTGTGGGAGACGACTGTTCTGTGGAATAAGAGCCTGCGGCCCCTAGTGTCCACTTGCTGCCAGTCCCAGAACATGCCCCATCCTCCACCAGATTCAGGCTCAGTCCATTCGCCGGAGCCTGCCTGTAGAAGGTGTTGGAGAGGGTCGCGGAGCCGTAGTTCGGTTCGGCGACGGCGGCGCCGTCGAAGCGCCAGACGGCAAGCTCCCACGCCGGTTCCAATTCTGCGAATAACCCGCGCGGGCCGGTATAGACGACACGGATTGGATCGGCGGCGTCGATGTCTCCGGTGTAGGCGGAGTCCTGCTCGAGGACCCGGAGTGGCATAGCCGGGTTTACTTCTCCGGTGTATCCGGAGAGAACAACCATCCTTCGTGCGGGGGCGCCATCGTTGACAACGGCGTCCCCAACGTCGGCCGGAACCACAAGACGCGGCAGGGCGGTGTCGTTGGTGGTCCCGGTGGTGAGGACGACCCTGCGCGGCGGCGCGTTGTCTACGGGCTCGGACACGCGCTACTTGCCCCGGCGCAGGTTGCGCAGGATCGCGCCGGCGACGCGCTTACCAGCCGCCGCCGAGCCGTACTGCCTGCCCGCGCTCGCGGCGATCTTCGAGAACTGCTTGCCCGGTGCGCCGATGTCCTTGCCCGCCGCGGCGGACTTGGCTGAGTAGGAACGCCTTGCCATGTGGGTGACCTCCTAGCGGTACTCCGGGGGCATGAGCAGCCACGAGACGGCTTGGATCGTCTCGTGGCGGTACATGTGCCTCCGGGACAGATGGGCGTCGAAGAGCGCGAACATCGCTACGACGACATCGCGCGGGGTCGCGCGCTCGCCAAGCACAGTGCGTAGCTCGCGGTAGAGCGTGGTCACGTCCGCGTCTTCCATGCGACCTTTGGTGACGAGCCAAGTGGGGGGGACCGGCTCAAACGCTGACCCATCCCCGGCCCCGGGGATCACTTCGCGTCAGGTGGTGCGCCTAGATCTCGCGGGGAGCGTTCCGCCCTGCGGGGCGGCGCTGCGGCGCACTGCTTAGGAGAAGTTCGCAGTTCGTTCCTTGTAGCGGGAGGCTACATATACGGGGGCGTGTCGCGCGATGCTACGCGCTCTTTTCCTTGCCGCCCCGTAGTACCCGCAGTCCCATGTTTTTCAGGGAGGACGGGTCCGCCAGGGCCACCTTGACCTGCTCGGAGCGCGTCGTGGGGCCTCCGCGTGCGAACGAAGCCTTTTCCGTGGTGATGCCCACGCCGACTAACAGATTGCGGACGTCCTGCGCGCTCTTGACCTCCAAGTGGTCTAGCGCGCTCAGCACTTTCGCCGACGCCCTCGCGCTGATCTCCTCGAGCGTCTGCGCGAGCTGCTCCGACTTCTCGCTGACCGCGCTCGGCGCCGGCGCCTTCGGCGTCCCATTCGTCGGATGCTGCCGGCCGGCCCACCCGCGAAGCGTCGTCCTCGAGACACCCAGCTCCCGGGCTGTGCGCTTGGCGTTGCCACCGTTCGCCCCGAGGAGCGCGACGGCGTGTGCGATCTCATCGTCCGTGTACGTGCGCTTGTTACGCGCCACCGGCGATCACCGCCTTCGGAAGACATGGGGAAGCACCGCTGCGCCTCGGACCACAGCGCGGCGCACCTGCCCGAGCGCGGTGCGCGGGTACAACCTGTGGTATTCGACCACCGCTTCGCCACAATGTCAAGTGGTCCCGGCGAGAAGGGGCTCAGCGCAGGGCGCGCTTCGCCCATAGGAGCGCACGGCGCGCCTGCGCGAGTCCTATAGCCGCGAGGGGTCGCCGTCGGCGCCCGAACCGTCCCGCTGTTAGGCGGCGGGGATCTCCGAACGGCGCGAGTCCACGATGCCTTCCGTGGTCGCCCTCTCTCGCAGAATCTGTTGTCTGCGGCGAAGGTAGTGGTTGGATCGCTCGAGGTCAAGGCTACCGAGGATGCGCCGGTGGGTCGCAACAAATCGGGGGGTCACAAGCTCAAGGGGCTCGCGGAACTCCCTCGATTCGGCGTGGACAGCGCGGTGGCACTTGGCGCACAGCGTCACAAGGCTCGCGTGACGCCCGTACGTGATGTGGTGGCCGTGGAGCTGGGCCGACGCGGAAGTCAGCCCGCACGCCGCACAGCGTGCGTGCTTGGCGCGCTGGGCCCTCGACTGCCGCCGCGATCGCTTAGAGCCGACCGGACTGGGGCGCTCTGCGCGCCGCGTGGCCGCCCGCACGTCGCTCTTGGACCCAAAGTTGAGCTTCACGCTGCTTGGCGCTCCATTCGCTCCATCGCCTCGGTCTTGATGCGAAGCGCGCAGAGCCCGTTGAGCGCCACCGTGGCGAACGCGAAGTCGTCCAGACGCAGGCGCCGGCGGATCTCCTCAGCGTCCTCGCCCTGCAACAGCGCGAGGCAGACGCGGAACATCTGCCGGCCGCTGCCGGGGGAGGCGTGGGCGCGCATCTGCCAGAGGGCCCGCACGACCGCGTGGCGCCCGTCCAGGTCGCGGTCGATGTAGCGCTCGAACTCGACGGAGAAGGGCAGGCCGCGCGATGCCGCGGGGTCGGCCCGGCCCCAGTCCTCACGGTCGCCGCTGCGGGCGTGGATGCTCTGCGGGACCTCGCGCCGCAGCACCGCGGCTTCTCGGGCGGCCCACGCGAGGAGCTCGCCGAGCGTCGGTTGGGAGGTGTGGGGCGCTGGTCCCTGCATCGCCCACAAGAGAAACGGTTCCGCGCGCCGCTGTCAGTCGGTCATGTGGCGTACGACAAGTGGCGTACGCCGAACGGGCTACGACAATCGACCGACAGCGCGCAGCGCGTCCATGAGGTTGTCCACCCCGAGCCTGGCGTACGCACGCTGTGTGTACGTCTTGACGGTGTGCTCGCTCACGCCCAAGCGCGTGGCGATCTCTCTGCGACTGAGTCCTTCCGCCCGGAGGCTCAGAATCTCGCGCTCACGCCCGGTCAGGCGGCCTACGGCACTGGCTCCGCCTCTCCCCCGTGCCAGTCCATGAACGCCTCAGGCTGCCGGACGATCATCGCCCACCGCCTTTAGCGAACGCGATGCGTAGTTCTCCAAATAGACGGCGGCGCCGCGCAGAACGGACGCCGTAATCCCTCGAGCCAAGAGGCGATTGCATAGGTAGCACAGCAGGCCGCGCACATACTCACGACGACGCGCGGGGGGCATCCTGCTCCAGCCCCTGACGTGCTCATGGTCCACATGCAGCGCCCGCTTCACGGGTGGCTTGCCACAGATGGCGCACCCGCCACCCTGAGATGCAAGCATTTGATCGTATTCGCCGTCCGCCAGCCCGTAGATAGCCCGAAGTCGCCACGCTCGATTGACAGCCCGCCTCAGCGCACGGGTCTCCTCAGTCCAACTAAGCCGGTACGCCTTCGCGCGCGCATTTGCCTTGTCGCGCTGCGTTGCCGAGTAGGCGCGTCTCTGCTCGCGGTGTGACTCCCGATAGGCGCGCGCCGTGGCATTGATGTGTTTGAGATTCGCGGCGCGGTACGCCTTCTTATGCTCACGCGTGGATAGGGCATACGCGCGCTGCGCCGCTCGACATGCCTCGCACTTCTCCGGGCGCCGCTCGTCGTAGCAGGCTCTGCCGCTGCCGTGGCTTCTCACCGGCGTACTGCCGTCCCGGCCTCTCACTCCACGGCCCCGCTCACCAGCGTCAACAGCGGCCGCCGCACGGTGCGCTCTCCCAGCAGCTTCATGAGCAGCTCAAGCGTGGCCGCGCAGCGGCGGCAGACGACGACGTCCGCGCCCCCGTCCGGGTTACGCAGGTGGACCGTGGCGGGATCCTCGCCGCAGCGACAGAGCTCACTCACCGGTGAGCGCCTGATCGACGGTTATCGGGACTTTCCACGATCGCGAGGCAGCGCCGGAGCTGTGCGGCGATGCGCTTGCGGTGCAGCTTCGTCTCCCACCAGGGCGTGCTAACCCGCTCACGGCGCTCGGCGTCTGCGATGACGAGCAGCAGCCTCGCGAACTCGCCGCGCGCCTCGAGCAAGTCGTAGAGGAACCTCCCCATCTTGTCGGCAGTCCACCCGTACTCGGACTCGATGTAGTCCCAGTTGCGGACGACCTCTTCCCAGCCCTGCTCGGGCAGCCACCCGACGAAAGCCCACAGGGGCAGCCGGGACCGCGAGACGGTGATGGACCCAGTCACGCGATCGTCACAGACGACGAGCCCCGGATACAGGTCCACGGACTCGGCAGCCGGCTTGCGCCACGGCCCCTCAAACATCAAGTAAGCGCCTCCACGACTCTGGCGCTGATCTTCTCAGCCCGCGCTGCCCATTCCTTCGGCTCGACCGTGGGGGCATAGGTCATGGTCGGCCCGCCGATGATGTTGCCGATCTCGCGCAGCGCCTCTTCGAGGGCGGCGATGCGGGCGCGAGCGGCCATGACCAGATCCGCCATCTCGCCCACGTATCGGACGCCCTGCTCAAAGTCAACGCCGATGACGAGCTGGTCGGCGATGTCCTGAACGTCCTGGTCCCACACCTTCGTCTCGTTCATCGCTCCTCCTCGCGCGCATCTGTGACATCGTTTAGGCGTTGAACGCCCGATTGGGCGTTCTTCACTTTTTCCGGTACCTCCGCGCGATCGGCGAGAAGGTCAGCCCGCTCTCCGGCACGCCAGCGGCGAGCAGCGCCCGACGGAGCTTGCGATGTGCGGCACCGACGCCCTTGTTCCGCTTCGCCCACGGCTCGCCGGCGAGGACGAGGATGGCCTCGAGCATCGCGCACGCCTCACCCGCCGCAGAGAACACGCGCGAGGTCTGTTCAGGGTTGAGCCTCAGCGTTACCTCGTCTTTCATTTCGTCTCCTCGGTTTGATGCGGAAAGTGCTGACTGGCCTCACAGTGGGCGAGCAGTGAAGATTCGATGTCGCGCGTCATTGCGGCACCCCAACCTTCATAAGCTTGCCGTAACAGGGCGCGACGATGGCCACCGCGCGGCCGTCGCGCAGCGCGACGATGATGTCCGTGCTCGTCGTAAACCGCTTCGCCTCCTGGCTCACCCACACCAGCCGATCGTGTGGGGTCCCGAGGATGACCCGCGCCAGCGATGGCGCGAGGTAGCAACCGCGATCGGGGGACAGCGCGTGCCCACCCCAGTCGCCACGGCCCATCGGGCTCGGCACCGGAGAGACGATCACCTCGTCGGTTGATGCGAGCGCAGCTGCCTCTACCTCGCCCAGTCGGCGCGAAGCCTCAGGGTACGGATCGTCCTCGCGGCGGCCGCTACGTCCGTGGTACTCGCCGCGCACGGCCGCGTAGGGCGTGATCGTCCAACCGTCTCGGACCCACCAGCCCTCGGATGTGTACTGCGTCAGACAACGGAACACTGAAGGTCCACGCTGCCTCGTCATTCGACACTCCCCCATTCGATTCGCGTGTGGCGGCTCCCGTTGCAACCGCCCACGATGTACCAGCGGAACAGGCGCACGATCCAGAGCACATGGCCGCCGAAGTAGCCGTGGGCGCAGCGTTTTACCTCTCGGTGGGGCAGATAAGTCATAGTTCGGATGCCTCCGCGAGCAGCTTGGGGTGTGCCTTTCGCGTCGAGCGGCCCGACTCCTTCACTTGGCTTTATTTCCATCGCTAAGCACGTCGGGCATCAGGCGCGCGTACTTCCTTCGGCCGATGCGTCGGCCGGCACGGTCGTATACCTCCCGCGGGTAGCAGTTGGTCGGCTCGCCTCGCCGGTAATAGCCGTAGTGGGCGGGTCCGTGCATCGAGCCCTCGCACTCGGCCTCAACCCGCATGTCGTAATCGTTGGGAAGCAGGTCGATGCATTCCAAGTGGCGGAGAGCGTGGCGGAGCTGCTCGAAGATGGCGCGCGGGTAGTCGAACGGAAACGCCGTGGCGTTCCAGAGCAGGTAGTCCGCCTGCGCGGGATCGCTTACGCCTGCGGCGCGAGCGAGATCAAGCCACGTCGTTCCGCTCATCGCCCATCCTCCATGTTGGGAGTTCTGTCCGTAAGTGGGGCCGGGCCATCGACATAGGGAACAACGATGTAGTTGAACGTTGCCGTGATCCTCACGACCGCATCCGCCGCCGAGCCGTGGAAGTGCGGGTAGTTCGTGCGCCCGCAGGCCCAGCACGCCGTCGTTGTCCTACTGGTATCCAGATTCACTGAACGCACATCCTTCATGCCGCTGTCGCCGGCGGCGTCAGTCCGCGCGCCTCGTACCAGCGACGACCCTTCGGCCTGATCCCGACGCGGACCGCGTGGTCCTCGTTCTCCCGCTTGGTGACGTACTCCAGGTTCTCGAGCGCGTTGTTCCAGTGGTCGCCGTCGATGTGATTGACTTCCATGCCCTCCGCACGCGGCCCCGCGAAGGTCGCCATGACGAGCCGGTGGACGCGGATGTGCCGGTAGACATTCGGCACGATCGGCAGTCTCACCGTGGCGTAGGGCCAGCGGTTCCACTTCGCCGTCGTGCTCGGGGACAGACGGAGGATCGCACCGGCGTAGGCTCCCCCATCGCGGCGCACGCGGCCCTTGTTCGAGACGCTGTAGCCCTCGAACCCAGCGGCGGGACGCCATTCCTCGCCGGGAAGATCCGGGAGGTACTGCGGCTTCACGCGCCCCCGCCGACTGTTTGGCGTTGTCATAGTTCGGATACCTCCGCGAGCAGCTTTGGGTGTGCCTTCTCGAACACGGTCCAGGCA
>DAIDBG010000244.1 GCA_027310225.1 bacterium
GACGGCGATCAGGACAAGGGCAACACCGGCGGAATTCCCGTCTGGCACCCCTTCCATGGCGCGGTTTTCGGAACCGGGGTTGCTGCGTTGCCGGCGGCCGCGCCGGATTTTTCGTTCCGGGCGCTCGCGCCGGATCCCTCACACGACCTGCCCGTCCTCGAGCAGCCCCAGCGGCCTCCACTCGCCTGATCCCCGTCACACGCGGGTAATTCCCGCGCGGCGCGCACGAGCGCGCCGCCTTCAATCGTGCAAATCGCCCTCGCGGTGGTTTGCAAGCAGACAAGAGCGCCACATAAAGGGGCGATATCCATGCAGTATGCACTCGGTTTGTCGGGCGATGCGGCGATCATGTTCGCGATTACCGTCGCCTTGGGCGTCGCCGGAATTCTGGCGCTCGCGATGGCGCTCGCCTGGCCGAAGCGCTGGCGTTTGCGCTACCGGATGGAAATCGGCTTCGTCGTGCTGCTGCTCGGGCTGGTGATCTACGCCGACGTGAACAGCAGCCGGACCTACCAGGCGTACGAAGCCAATCTTCCCGAGCCCGCCGCCCTGTCCGGCACGAAGGGGTTCGACGCGAAGCGGGCCGGCTTTGACCGCGCGGTGCGGGTGTACGCCTTCCAGTGGGGATTCATTTTCTTCGACGAGAGCGGCAAAGCCAGCCGCAACGCGGTGAAGGTCGCGCCGGGCGAGAAGGTGCTCTTCAACATCATGTCCAACGACGTGATTCACGGCTTCAATATTCCCGCCGCGCAGCTCACCACCGAGCTCGAACCGGGCGGGGTGAGCTCGATCTGGATCCGGGCGCCCGATACGCCGGGCAAGTACCTGATCCAGTGCCTCAACTACTGCGGCCTGGGCCACGCACAGATGAAAGCGTGGCTGGTCGTCGAAGGCGCTGCCCGTCAGGAAGGTTGAGGGGGCAGGAGAAGTTGATAGCGAGACATGCTAATGAGCCGATTTGTCCAGGTTATACAGCCTGTCGGCTCAGCCGTCTCCAAGCGCGACTACCCATGCATTCACACCGACCGTTGATTAAACCAAGGCCGACAGGCTGCTAGGAGAGAGGAAGCACACATGGCTGGGACAACGACGGCGCGGCTCGAAGAAACTCGCGGGCCCGATTGGAAACCGGAGGACCTGCTCGGCAGGCTGACGCTCGGCGAGCTGCTGTTCTCCAACGACTACCGGGTGATCGCGCTCAAGACCATCCTCACGTCGCTCGTCATGCTCGCGCTCGGGGGTCTCTTCGCGCTCACGTTTCGCACCGAGCTCGCGGCCCCCGGCATCCAGTTCCTGGGCGCGCGGCCTTACCTCGGGCTCCTCACGCTGCACGGGATGATCATGGTGTTCGGCTTCCTCATCCCGATCGTCATCGCCATCTGCTACTACATGCTGCCCGGGAGTCTGAAGACCGGCGCTCTCCACTGGGCGGGGGCGGCGCAGGCGAGCTACTGGCTGCTCGTCGCCGCGGCGCTGCTGCTCATCATCGCGCGGCCCGATTTCACCTGGACCGTGTACACGCCGATGAGCCTGCGCGTGGGCGGCAGCCTCGTCTGGATGGGCTACGTCGCGGTCCTGCTCGTGGCTGTCTCCGAATTCCTCGCCGGCCTCGTGCTGTTGCGCAACGTGTTCGCCTGGAAGGGCCGCTGGAGCGGGATGCCGCTCATGGGCTGGGGCATGTTCTCGGAGGCGCTGCTCCTGCTTCTGTCCACGCCGCTGCTCGGCGCGGTGGGCTTGTTTCTGCTCACCGACTGGCTCGGCGCAACCGCCCTGTTCGACCCGGTGCGCGGCGGCAGCACGACGGCCTTCCTGTGGATGTTCTGGTTCTACGGTCACCCGGCGGTCTATCTGCCGCTGGTGCCGGCGATCGCGATCCTCTACACGTTGCTGCCGCGCTTCCTCGGCCGGCCGCTGTGGAGCTACGTCTCGGGGGTGGTCGCGTTCCTGCTGCTACTCGTGCTCTCGTTCGTCGTTTTCCACCATCACTTCCAGCCCGTCGTCTCGAAGCACAGCTGGGTGCAGCGCGCGTTCCAGATCCTCACTCTGCTCATCTTCATCCCGAGCACGCTGCACGTGTTCAACTGGATCGCGAGCCTGTGGCAGGACCGTATTCCGGCCTCCGCGCGCGCGGCGCTGCCGTTCAAGTTCATGATGGGGGCGATCTTCTTCCTGATCCTCGGCGGGGTCACCGGATATCTGAACGCGCAGATCAGCGTGGACTCGAGCTTCATCCACAATACCTACTGGATTCCGGCGCACTTTCACGCCATGTTCCTCGGCTTCGTCGGCCAGATGGCGGTGGCCGGCATCTACTACCTGTATCCGTACTTCACCGGCCGCCTGTACGACGAGCGCCTCGGCAATGCCCACTTCTGGCTGTGGCAGCTCGGCATCTTCGCCAAGGTGATGCTGATGTACGCGCTCGGCTACGCCTACTTCCCGCGCTGGGTGGTGGACTACCTGCCGCTCGCGGAGTGGACGACCGCGCAGTGGTGGCTCACGGTCGCGGCCTACGCGATCGGGCTGGGGTTCATCCTTTTCATCGCGAACCTCGCTTTGAGCGCGCGCCGGGGCGCCAAGGCGCCGGACGATCCGTGGCCGGTGTCGGACGTCGAGGCGGATTTCGGCAAAGCCGCCGCTCCGGCGGCGAAATAGAGGAGGGCGTGGCCATGGTCGTGCGTGTCTGGCTGGCGGCGGGAATCCTCCTCGTGGCGGCGGCGTGGGCCTTGATGGTGCCGTGGTCCCCGCCGGCGGACCAGGCAGTGCCCGGATCGATGATCGAGGGATACCGCTCCTCCGGCCTCATGCCGCGCGCCGGCGCACTGCAGCTCTCGGAGGAAATCGGCGACGAGGTGTTCGAGCTTCCGGCCACCGATGCCCGGCAATCGAAGGAAGCGGTCCAGCCGATGCCGGAGATGCCGGGGATGCCGGGGATGAAGCCCGAAGCCGGGGGCGGCGGCGACGCCGGGCTCAGCATCCTCGCCCAGGGCGCGCCCGAAGAAGTGAAGAAGGCGCTCGGCGCGCAGGCGATCGACCGGAGCATCGAGCTCAGCATGAAGGAGTGGGGCTTCCAGCCCGGAGGCGTGACGGTGAAGCCGGGCGAGGTGATCCGGCTCGCCGTGCGAAACGCCGGCTACACGCCGCACGAGTTCATGCTCATGAGCGAAGCGGCGATGAACGCGATCAATTACCGGCTCGAGCGCGCGGACTGGAGCCTGCTCGAGCACAAGTCCCTCTTCGAGAAGGCGCTGGTGCTGCCGGGAGACCGCTTCGAGGTGGTCCTCAAGGTGAACGAGCCGGGCATGTGGATGTTCATGTGCATGCTGCCCTATCATATGCAGCTCGGGATGATGGGCATGCTCATGACCCCCGGCGTCGCCATGGACATGGGCACGATGGGCGGCGGCAAGCCGGCGGCGGGCCCCTTCGAGGGCAAGGGAACGGTGGTCGCCGTCGTTCCCGAGAGCCGCGAGATCGTCCTCGACCACGAAGCGGTCGAAGGCTTGATGGGCGCGATGACGATGGGCTATCCCGTGGCCTCCGAGGATCTGCTGAAGGGCCTCAACCCGGGCGACGCGGTCAAGTTCAAGATGGACCCGGCCGGTCCGAAGATCATCGCCATCGAGCGGCTGAGTCAGTAAATAGCGCAATATTTTTC
Organism: bacterium; assembly: GCA_027310225.1. Lineage (GTDB taxonomy): Bacteria > Pseudomonadota > Gammaproteobacteria > Burkholderiales > SG8-41 > SG8-41. Next base: position 3,659 of record DAIDBG010000244.1, read on the forward strand.
GATGCACACAACCCACACAAAGGAGTCATACATGAGATCGTCGTCTTTTCCGGTTTTGGCGCTCGTTGTTTCTTTGGGAGCATTCGCCCCCGGCCCGGCCGCCGCCCAGATGCAAATGAAGCCGGGCGGGCAGCCGATGCAGATGCAGGAAGGCATGAAGATGGAGATGGGGAAGGAAGGAATCATCGAGGGGCAGGGAAAAGTCGTCGCGATCGTTACCGCGAAAAACCAGATCGTCCTGAAACACGACGAGATCAAGGGGCAAATGGGCTCGATGACCATGGGCTATGCGCTGGCGTCGCCGTCGCTCGCGCAAGGCCTCAAGCCGGGCGATTCGGTAAAATTCAGGATTGACGGCGCAAAAAATACCGTCGTCGCGATCGAGCGGCTTTCGAAGTGATGGGCACTGGAATGGAATAATCGCACATGGAGCACCTGCTCTTCAGAGAAGCCGCGTCCGCCGTGTTATTGCTGCTTCTGGCCGCGGCGCGCTATCACTATTCCATGGCGGCCGGCACGCAGCCCCTGGATCGATCGCGCCCCTCGGGGAGGCGGGCGCGGCAGATTCCGGCCTATCTCGCCTCGACTCTGTGGGCCGTTTACGTCGCGTGGCTGGTCCTCGCCCCGGCGGAGCTTGTCCAGTGGGACCGGTGGTCGCCGGACCGCCCGTTTTCCGACCTGCTCGGCTGGATCGCCATCCCGTTTCTCGGCGCCGGACTCTGGCTGTTCTGGTACAGCCATTACACGATCGGCCGCTACTGGAGCATCCGGGTCGGGCTCAAGGAAGCGCACCGGCTGGTGACGCATGGCCCGTACGGCTACATCCGCCACCCCCTTTACACCGCCCTGTTCCTCGGTTATCTCGGAACGCTGCTCGCGCTGCAGTCCTGGACGCTGGCGGCAGGGTTCCCTGCATTCGTCGCTTCGTACCTGCTGTTCGCAAAGGAGGAGGAAGGCGTCATGGAGCGCGGCTTCGGCGAAGCCTACCGGGCTTACCGCCGCCGGACGGGGATGTTCCTTCCCAGGAGTTTGCCGGGTTTTGGTTCGGCAAGCTCCTCCGGCAAAGCCGCCTCCGAACAAAGGAGCAGCAAAAAGCCATGAACCGGCGCCAGTTCCTCGCTGGATCGTTCGCTTGTGTCGCGCTGGTCGCGCTGGCCGCGCCGGTTGTGCTCGCGCGCGCCGGCGAGACGGTGCTGTACGAAAAGGCCTCAGCCTATAACACGATCGTCGTCACGGAAGATGAAAACGGCCTGCGCACCCTGCGTTTCGGGAGAGTCGGAGCACGGCAGAGCGTAGTGAAACCGGGGGATCCGGATTATCTGGCGTTGCCGTACGCGCGGGTCGCGCTGGTCGGGCTGGCGTTGTCCGAAGAGTCCCGCCGCTTTCTGGTCGTCGGGCTCGGCGGCGGCACGCTGCCCATGTTCCTCCGCAAGCACTACCCGGACGCCACAATTGACGTGGTGGACATTGATCCCGAGGTCGTGGATGTGGCGAAGAAGTTCTTCGGTTTCCGCGAGGACGGCCTCATGAACGCGCACGTCGCTGACGGGCGGCGGTTCATCGAGCGGTCGCGGCAGCCTTACGATGTGATCTTCCTGGACGCTTTCGGCGCCGACAGCATTCCCCCGCGCTTGACCACGCGGGAATTCCTGCAGGCGGTTCGGCGCGCCGTCACGCCGGGCGGAGTCGTCATCGGCAATCTCTGGGGCCGTGGTATCAACCCGCTCTACGACTCGATGGTCCGCACCTACCAGGAAGTGTTCGAAGAGCTGCTCATCCTCAACGTACAGGGCAGCGGCAACGTCATCCTGCTCGCGCTGCCCCGCAAGCAGCCGCTGAGGCAGGAGGAACTGCTGCAGCTCGCCCGGAAGGTATCAGCAGCCAGGCGCTTCCCCTTCGACCTCGGCGAGCCGGTCAAGTCCGGCTTCCTGGGCGCGCACGTGAAGAGCCGGCACGGACGCGTGCTGCTCGACCGCGACCTCGAGCAACGGACGCGGCCTTCTGCAGGCAATGCTGCGCGCGCGGGGGACGCCTACTTCGCCGACAGCTCGCGATAGACCTGCTCCGCGGTGGCGGGGACCGCCCGCTCGCGCGGCCACTGCGCGAACTCGCCCAGCTCCGCGCGGATGCCGTTCTTGATCTCATCCACGGATTTCCCCGCATCCCGCATTGCGCGGACCTGGTTTCGCATGGTCTCGAAGTAGCGGTCCTGATCGAGCAGCGGCTTCGCTCCGTTGCCCGGCGCAAACTCGCCGTGTCCCGGCACGACGCTCGCCGGGGACCAGCCGGCAAGAGTCTTCAGGACCCGCTGCCAGTTGCCCACGTCCGAGCGGCCATCCGCCGTGGGGTTAAGCTCGACGAAAAGAAGGTCGGCGACGAAGCGGACCGGCTTGCCTCCGGCGACGCTCCGGATGGCCTGCATGCGCCGGTCGTAATCGGGAAGGTCGCAGGAGAAGACAAAAACGCCCCGGTCACCCACCACAAAACCGGTGTTCATCGCCCCGCCCGGGCCCTTGATGGCGTAAACGCCTTCGGCCAGCTTGATGGCCCCTTCCTGGCTGAAGGAGGCGATCGGAAAGAAAAAGAACAGGAACGCAAGATACCCCGGAATACCGTGTTTCATGGCCTACTCCCATGAATGACGAGCTCCGCCCCGATGGAGCGCATCGGGATTCTGCATGCGTAGCCCCTGACCGGCAACGTCCGCCCGGCGCGGCGCGGATCGGTTTTGGAACAACGGCAGCGGTAAGTCAGTCCTGCTTGATCTAGATCAACCTCTCCTCCACGCCCAGCCTTATGATTGTTCACATGATTCTCCGCGCCTCCCGGCAGAACAGCGGGAGCATGGCGGATCAGGGAAGTACCGCGCGCTTGTGCCGATGACGGGCGGGCCACAACACGTTGCCCGGCATTCAGTCCAGCACTTGCGGCAAAGCAACTGGTCCAATTCTTTACCTTTACAGGAGACGCTAAAATGAAACGCTCGATTCTTTGTACCGCAGTCGCCGCCCTCGCCCTGTCCGCGCCGCTGGCCCTCGCTCAGGACGCTAAACCCGCGCCCGGCAAGCCGGCTGCGGGCATGGGCATGGAGATGGACATGAACAAGCAGACGGCGCAGGGGCAGGAGCAGATGAAGAAGATGCAGGAGCAGATGACCCGCATCCACGAGACGACGGACCCGAAGGAACGTCAGAAGCTCGTGCAGGAGCACATGCAGAGCATGCAGGAAGTCATGGGCACACAGCGCGGCATGGGCGGCTCGACGATGATGGGGATGATGGGCATGATGGGCGGACCGGGCGGCATGGGCGGCGGGCAGAAAGGCGGCACGGGTCCCGGGATGATGGAGTCAGCTCCGGCGAAATAACGGACCAGGATCGCCATGACCCCCCTACGCCGACCGACTTTGGAAAACCACAAAGGAGCACGCCCGATGCGCACACGCCTGACCACCTTCATTCCTGGAATCCTCCTTGCCTTGCTCGCGGCCGGGGCCTTGGCCGCTGAGCTGCCCGCGCAGAAAAGCAGCGCTGGCGGCGTGACTGTGGCGGTCACGCCGCAGAACCTCGTCGCCGGCGCCAAGAACTGGGACTTCAAGGTGGTGCTCGACACCCATTCGGGGGAACTGAATGACGACCTGGTCAAGACTGCCGCGCTGCTCGACGGCAAGGGCGGCCGGAATGTCCCCGTGAAATGGGAAGGCGCCGGACCCGGCGGCCATCACCGCGAAGGGGTGCTGCGCTTCGATCCGGTTTCGCCCCGGCCCGATTCGATCGAACTGCAGATCCAGCGCCCGGGCGAGCCGTCGCCGCGGTCGTTCCGCTGGCAACTCGAATGAAATAGCGGCAACCGGCCGCTGTCCAACGCCAAAGGAGCCAGCTCATGTACGGATTCAGCACCCGTCTCAGGGTCCCGTTCGACACCGCCGTCGAAAAAGTCACCGCAGCCCTCAAGACGGAAGGTTTCGGCGTGCTCACGGACATTGACGTCAAGGCGACGCTGAAAGCCAAGCTCGACGTGGAGCGGCGGCCTTATCGCATCCTCGGCGCGTGCAACCCGCCGCTCGCGCACCGCGCCATCGAGGCCGACCCGGACATCGGCCTGCTGCTGCCGTGCAACGTGGTGGTGCGCGAGGAAGACGACGGCCGCATCTGGGTCGGGTTCATGGACCCGGAAGCCGTGCTCAAGCTGGTGGATAAGCCGGAAGTGCATGCGCTTGGCAGGGAAGTCCGGGCCCGCCTGCAACGGGTCTGCGAAGGACTCACACGCGACGGAACGCGATGAGCGGAGCCGCACCTCACGTCAATACCCAACGTCTGTGCCCTCATTGCGGCGCGCCGACTTCCGGCACGCCCTATGCGCGTGAGCACGACGAATACGGCTGCGAAAGCTGTTTTCTCTCCGCTCGCAGACGGCAGGCGATGCCGCTCGAAGCTGATGAAACACCGTTCGCGCTTGCGGAAGCGCTGATGTGTGCCCTGGATGCCCGGGAACACGAAACCGGGCTGCATTCGAAGCGGGTCGCCTGCCACACCCTGGTGCTCGCCCGTCATTTCTCCGGTGATGCAGGCGAGCTGCGCCAGGTTTACTGGGGCGCGCTGCTGCACGATATCGGCAAGATCGGCATCCCTGACGCCATCCTGCTGAAGCCCGCGCCGCTCACGCCGGAGGAGTGGCAGGTGATGCGCACGCACCCCGAAATCGGGCATCGCATCCTCTCCGGCGCCTCTTTCCTGGCGCAGGCGGCGGAACTCGTGCTGAGTCACGAGGAACGCTTCGACGGCACCGGCTATCCGCGCGGGCTGACGGGCGCAGCGATCCCGTTGTGGGCGCGGCTGTTCGCGGTCATTGACACGCTCGACGCCATCACCTCGGACCGGCCGTACCGCAAGGGGCTGCCGTTCGACGCGGCGCGGGCCCGAATCCGGGATCAGTCCGGAAGGCAGTTCGATCCGGCAGCGGTGGAAGTCTTCACGGCAGAGGAAACGACCTTGCGGGCAATGGTCGAGCTCAAATGCGGCGCGGCGGCGGTTCCCGATGAGCTGCTGGCCTGACGCATTTTTGCAGGCGGCTTTGCGCAAGGAGCGTGTCGGCGCAAAGTCCGACACCCTCCTAGGCTTCCGCCATCCGGTTCGCGCGCGACCGCCGCGCCGCAGCTTGCGCCTCACCCGGCCGGTGCGCAGCCTTGCCGCGCCCGCGGATCGCGGAGATGATCGGGCACGGCACGCACCCGGCGGCGAGCTCGCAATCGCGCATCAGCTTCTCCAGCACCGCGCGGATCCGCTCAAGGTCGGCGATCCTGGAAGAGACGTCCTCCAGCCGCCGCTGGGCGATCGCGCGGGCGCGCACATGGTCCACGCCGTCGCTCAGCGTGAGCAGCGTGGCGACGTCGTCGAGGGAAAAGCCGAGCGCCTGCGCGCGGCGGATGAACAGCAGGCGCTCTACGTAGTCGGGCGGATAGCCGCGCTGGCCGCCGAGGGGCCGCGCCGGGGTCCCGAGCAGCTTGCGCCTCTGGTAATAACGGATGGTCTCGACGCCCACCCCGGCCTGGCGGGCGAGCGTCCCGATGCGGAGGGGCCGCAAAGAGGTTTCAGGCATAACTTGACTCCGTACTTAGGTACGCTTTATATAATGGCAGTGTTCCCATGAATTTTCAACAGGAGCGATGAATGAGTGCGACCCGTAAACGCGATTCCCAGAACCACGCCTGCTGCGGCGGCGCAGCCCACGACGAGCACGCGCACGCCGAGCCGGCCCCCGCCAAGCACGATCTTAAGCAGGAAGAGGCGCACGCCTGCTGCGGCGGCGGCGCAGCCCACGACGAGCACACGCACGCCGAGCCGGCCCCCGCCAAGCACGATCTTAAGCAGGAAGAGGCGCACGCCTGCTGCGGCGGCGGCGCAGCCCACGACGAGCACGCGCACACCGAGCCAGCCCCCGCCAAGCACGATCTTAAGCAGGAAGAGGCGCACGCCTGCTGCGGCGGCACAGCCCACGACGAGCACGCGCACGGCACAGCCGCACGGCGCACTTCACATTGACATGATTGGAAGCCACAGGCTCTAGCCCACTATGACCACCAGACAGATCACCCTGCCCGTCACCGGCATGACGTGCGCAAGCTGCGTATCGCATGTGGAAGGGGCGTTGAATAACCTTGCCGGCGTCGAGAAAGCGGCGGTGAATCTCGGCGCGGCGAAGGCGACTGTGGAATACGATCCGGCGCGCGCCTCGCCCGCGCAGATGTTTGCGGCCGTTGCGGACATCGGCTACGAGGTCGGCACCGCGCAGGCGACGTTGAGCGTATCGGGCATGAGCTGCGCGAGCTGCGTGGCGCACGTCGAAGGCGCGCTCAACGGGCTCGACGGCGTCACGAAAGCGGTGGTCAGCCTCGCGCTGAACACGGCCAGGGTCGAATACGTGCCGACGCTCGTCACGGTGGCGCAGATGAAGCGCGCGATCGGCGATGCGGGCTACGAGGCAGCCGAACCGGCTGCCGGCGTGTCGGCGATGGATCGCGAGCGGGAGGCGCGGCAGAAGGAGATCCGCCGCCAGGGGATGTATCTCCTGTTTGCCACACCGATTGCGCTCGCCGTGATGATCGGCACCTTTTACGAGTACCTGGCGCCAGCCTTCAGGCAGTTCATTCCCGCCCTGCTCGCCGAGAAATGGCTGCTCGGGGTGCTGACCACGCCCATCGTCTTCGGACCGGGGCGGCAGTTCTTCGTGAACAGCTTCCGCGGCCTGCGCCACGGCGTCACCGACATGAACCTGCTCTACGCGACGGGGATCGGCGCGGCGTACTTCATCGCCGTCATCAACACGCTGTGGCCCGACGCCGGGTTCGGTGGCAAGGGAGCGACCTTCTTCGAGTCCGCCGCGCTGCTCACGTGGTTCATCGTCCTCGGTCGCTACCTTGAGGCGCTGACGCGCGGGCGCACGAGCGATGCAATTCGCAAGCTGATGAGTCTGCAGCCCAAGACCGCGCGCGTGATGCGCAACGGGAACGAGATCGAAATCCCCGCCGACGAAGTGCTGGTCGAGGACCTGATCCGGGTGCGGCCGGGCGAGCGCATCCCGGTGGACGGCCTGCTCAAAGACGGCTACAGCGCGGTGGACGAGTCCATGCTGACGGGCGAGTCGCTTCCGGTCGAAAAGAAGGCGGGCGATACCGTCATCGGTGGGACCATGAACAAGACGGGCGCGTTCAGCTTCGTCGCGACCAAAGTGGGCGCCGACACGGCGCTCGCGCAAATCATCCGGCTGGTCGAGGACGCGCAGGCGTCCAAGGCGCCGATCCAGAAGCTCGCGGACTGGGTAGCGGGGCACTTCATTCTCGGGGTGCACCTGCTGGCGATCCTGGTGTTCGCGTTCTGGTTCTTCTTCGGTTATCAGATGTTCTTCGACCCGGACACGAGCTTCATTCTCTCGCCGGCGAAGCTCTCGGAGATCGGCGTGTTCGGTTTCTCGCTGCTCCTTTCGGTGACGGTGCTCATCATCTCGTGCCCGTGCGCGGTGGGGCTCGCGACCCCGAGTGCGATCATGGCGGGCACGGGCAAGGTCGCCGAGCACGGGGTGCTGTTCAAGAACGCGGAGGCCATCGAGAACGCAGCAAAATTGCAGACGATCGTGTTCGACAAGACCGGAACGATCTCGAAAGGCGAGGCGTCGGTGACCGATGTGGTGGTGGGCGGCGAAGCTCACGACTCGAAATCGGTGCTGCGGCTCGCCGCGATCGCCGAGAAGAACAGCGAGCATCCGCTGGGCGAGGCGATTGTGCGCGGCGCGAAAGAGCGCGGGCTGGAGGTTCCCGACGCCGAAGCATTCGACTCGATTCCCGGCCACGGCGTCGAGGCGCGCGTGGACGGGCGCGAGGTGCTGCTGGGCAATCGCAAGCTGATGGCCGCGCGCGGCGTGGACCTCGCGGGGCTGCTCGCCAAAGCCGAGGAGCTGGAGCGCGACGGCAAGACGGTGATGTTCGTGGCGGTGGACAACGCCCCGGCGGGCTTCATCGCGGTCGCGGACACGCTCAAGGACTACTCCGTCGAGGCGATCCGCACGCTGCACGCGCTCGGGATCGAGACCGCCATGATCACGGGCGACAACCGGCGCACGGCCGAGGCGATCGCCAGGCAGGTCGGGATTGACCGCGTGTTCGCGGAGGTGTTGCCGCAGGACAAGGCCGCCGAAGTGAAGAAGTTGCAGGCGGCCGGCCGGCGCGTGGCGATGGTCGGGGACGGGGTGAACGACGCGCCCGCGCTCGCTCAGGCCGATGTCGGCATGGCGATCGGCTCGGGCACCGACGTGGCGAAGGAAACGGGGCATGTCATCCTCATCAAGGACGACCTGCGCGACGTGGTGGTCGCGATCGAGGTGGCGAAGGCCACCATGCGCAAGGTGAAGGAGAATCTGTTCTGGGCGTTCATCTACAACACGCTCGGCATCCCGCTTGGCGCGGGGCTGTTCTACCCGCTGTTTCGCGTCATCATCAGCCCCGAGCTGGCGGCGGCGCTGATGGCGATCAGTTCGCTCACGGTGACCTTCAACACCTTGTTCCTGCGCAGGTTCGTGCCGTCGCTGCGGCGCGGCGCGCGCGGCACGGGCGGACCCGAAGCACCGCGCGCGCCCGTGCTGGTGTCTTCGGCGGCGAAGTGAAGAGGTGCTGAAATGGATCTGGACAGGAAAATCGCATTGACCAGCGCGGCGATCTACAGCGCGCTCTCGCTGACGGCGAGCGCATCGTTCTTCGTCGCCGCCACCGTCACGGGAGATTACACGGCGGTCGCGCGGATTGGCGGCGCGCTGTGGGTGCTGCTGCTGTCGTATATCGTGACGATGCCGCCGGTCATCTCGGCGGTGAAAAAGCGGATGAAAGCAACCCAATGAGCGGCGCAGGCCTCAAGAGGAAGCACGTCTTTAGGTTCGCGGATGCCGCGCCTGCGGCATCCACGATGGAAGCGGCGTTTTGAACGACCAACCTGGAGGTGAAACATGGCAATTGATCCTGTATGCAAGATGAACGTGGAGCCGGCCAAGGCGGCGGCAAAGGCGGAGCACGCGGGGCAGACCTACTACTTCTGCTCTACGGCTTGCCACAAGACATTCACCGCACAACCGGGAAAATATGTGGGCGGCGCCCCGGGCGGTGGGACGCACTCCCACCACTAGGAGTTTGTCGGGCCAGGGCCCGACACGCTCCCGGCAGCCTGTGCGGGCTGAACAGTCCGCACAGGCTGCCAGCAGCAAAACTGCCTGCCCAGGATGACCCATGCGCATCGCATCCAGGCCGTCCGCCTCCCAGCCGTGGTACCTGCGCCCGTTTTTCTGGATCAACGCCGCGCTCGGCGTTCCCGCCCGGGGAACCGGACCGCGGCGGAGCGCCGCTGCCCGGGGGCTGGCCGGGGCGGCGGCCGTCGCGGGGCTGCTGCTCGCGGGCGTGGCGTCCGCGGCGCACCCCCTTCGGCCGCAGACAGCGGACGGCATGGAAGTCTTTCTCGGGGTGATCCCCGCGGAAATCATGCTCGGCCATCCCGCCGGGCACCCCGAGCGGAGCCCGCACGGCAGCGTGCCGGCGTGGGGCGAGCAATACCATCTGGTCGTTTCACTGTTCGACCGTGCCAGCGGAGAGCGCATTCGCGACGCCGAAGTCAGCGCCACGGTGTCCGACGTGCGTCTGCCGGGCAAGCGCCTGGCGGGACCGCAAAAGCGGCTGGAACCGATGCTGCTCGACGGCGCGGTGGGCTACGGCAACTACTTCAACATGCCGGGCAGCGCCGCCTCGTACCGCATCGAGCTGGAAATTCGGCGCGGAGGCGCAGCACGCGCCGCCAAGGTAACATTCAACTACGAGCATGTCGTGGTCCCCACGAAACCGCGGCCGTGAACCCGTTCCGATCCCATCCAAGGAGAGCATCGTGAATACCGGTTTTTTCCGAACACGCTTGATGCTGGCGGGTTTGACGCTGGTCGTCACAGCGCTCGCCGGCGCGGGCGCGGCCGTCGCCGCGGATTATTACAAGACCGCCGGCGGCCTCCAGATATACCTGGGTGTGCTGCCGGCCGCAATGGTGCAGGAACACTCGCCGGAACACGTCGAAGGCAGGATGCACGGCGGCGTCCCGTCCGCCGGGAAACAGCATCACGTGTTCATCGCCATTTTCGACACGAAGGACGGCAACCGCGTCAACGAGGCCGCAGTGACGGCCCGCGTGGCCGAGATCGGGCTCGCGCCGGTCGAGAAGAAACTCAATCCCATGGCCATCAACAAGACGATTTCGTACGGCAATTACTTCCCGATGGGCGCTCCCGGTCCGTACCGCATCGAGGTCGAGATCCTCCGGCCAGGCTCGGCCGGTCCGGTGAAGACCAGCTTCGACTATTCACACCCCCAGCGGTAACTCATTCACCGCTCACGCAAACACATGAACCTGGAAAAATTGTCGGCCGGTTTTGCTGTCAGCAGCCTGGGCGGGTCGTCAAGTCCGGCAGGCTGCTAGGGAGAGATCATCATGCGCAAGCTGTGGCTGGGTTTTGCCCAGGTAGCGACCATCCTGTTCGCGGCGCTCTACCTGGTTTCGCTGTTCCGCGCGGAGCCCCCGCTCCCGCGCGGCGAAGTCGTCACGGTAAAGGAGGAAGCCGCTCTGCCCGTGCCCGTGTCCGCGCCGGGCGCGGCCGCCAGCTACAGCGGCGCGGCAAAGAAAGCCATGCCGGCGGTGGTCAACATCTACACCACCAAGCAGGTCGCGCGCCGGCTTTCGCCGGAAGAGGAGCTGCTGCGCCGGTTCTACGGCGATCAGTTCAACAACCGGCCCGAGGCGGCGATGAGCTTGGGCTCCGGCGTCATCGTGAGCGCGAACGGCTACGTGCTGACGAACAACCACGTGATCGAGGGCGCGGACGAAATCGCGGTGGTGGTCCCGGGCCGCGAACCGGTCGGCGCGCGCGTGGTGGGAACCGACCCGGAAACCGATCTCGCCGTGCTCAAGGTCCAGGCTGAAAAACTGCCGACCATCACCTTCGGCAACCCGGACCGGCTGCAGGTGGGTGACGTGGTGCTCGCCATCGGCAACCCGTTCGGCGTCGGCCAGACGGTCACCCAGGGCATCGTCAGCGCCACCGGCCGCACCCGGCTCGGCATCAGCACCTTCGAGAACTTCATCCAGACCGACGCCGCCATCAATCCCGGCAACTCGGGCGGCGCGCTGGTGGACACGAACGGCGACCTGGTCGGAGTCAATACCGCGATCTTTTCCAAAACCGAGGGTTCGGTCGGCATCGGTTTCGCCGTTCCGGTCAGTCTCGCGAAGCAGGTCATGGAACAGATCATCAGGCAGGGCCGTGTCGAACGCGGCTGGATCGGCGTGCAGGCACAGGATATTGCGCCGGAGGCCGCGGACTCCGGCAGGCGCGGCCCGGTCAAGGGCGCCCTCATCGCCGGCGTGATGCGGGGGGCACCGGCCGAGAAAGCGGGACTCAGACGCGGGGATATCGTCGTGGCGATCAACGGCAAGCCGATCGCCGACGTGACCGACCTCATCAACCTGACCGCGGCACTGAAGCCGGGGGAGCGCGGCGAATTCACCGTGCTGCGGGAAGGGCGGGAAGCAAAGCTCACCATGGAGGCCGGGACACGGCCGCGGCAGCCCCGGCCCTGAGCGCGCACGCGGCACGGAGAATGCGGATGAAGAACGATCTCACCGGTTCCGGGCTCGCGGACCGGAAACCGTCGCCCGCGGCCGCCATCGTGCGCAGCCTGTTTCAAGGCTGCGACGGAAATCTCGAAGTCCGTCTGTGGGACGGCGCCACCTTCCGGTTCGGAGCCCGGCCACCGGAAGCTGCGCTGGTCTTTCACCATCCCCGTCCTTTGCGCGAAGCCGTCCTGTCGGGGGATCCGCTGCGGCTCCTGGACGCTCATTTTCGCGGCCTCATTGACATCGAGGGCGATATTTACGCGGCGCTGAGGCTGGAGCGGCATTTCGAATCGCTGAAACTGTCCCCCTTCGGGAAACTGTCAATACTCATCCAGGCCCTCCTGCAACCCGATCCGGCCTTCCCTGAGGACGGACGGCAACGCCCTGCACCGGCGCCGCGCTCCCTGCGCCGGAGGTGGTTCGGGACGAGCACGAAAAACGACAACCGGAACGCCATCGCATTCCATTACGACGTCTCCAACGATTTCTACCGTCTGTGGCTCGACCGGAACATGGTGTACTCGTGCGCCTATTTCGAGAGCGCCGGGGATGACCTGGATGAGGCCCAGCGCAACAAGCTGGACCATCTCTGCCGCAAGCTGCGGCTGAAGCCCGGCGAGCGCCTGCTCGACATCGGCTGCGGCTGGGGCGCGCTCATCTGCCGGGCGGCCGGGCACTACGGCGTGCGCGCCCACGGCATCACCCTGAGCCGCAACCAGTATGAATACGCCCGGCAGGCGATCCGGGAACAAGGGCTGGAAGAGCGCGCGACGGTGGAGCTCCGGGACTACCGCGATTTCCGGGACAACGCCCCCTTCGACAAGATCGTCAGCGTCGGCATGTTCGAGCACGTCGGGCTGAAGAACCTCCCGCTTTATTTCGGCACCGCCCACCGCCTGCTCCGGCCCGGCGGCCTGTTCCTGAACCACGGGATCACCCATGATCGGGAAGGCTGGCGGGAAACCCCGTCCACCCGCTTCATCAACCGCTACGTGTTTCCCGACGGCGAGCTCGACACGATCGGCAACGTGCAGCGCGTCATGGAACGGTGCGGGTTCGAAATCCACGATGTCGAGGGACTGCGGCCCCATTACGCCCTCACCCTCAGGCACTGGGTGCGGCGGCTGGAGCAGCGCCGGCAGGAAGCGCTGCGCTACGTGCCGGAAAACGTGTACCGGGTATGGCGCCTGTACATGGCTGTCTGCGCCCTGCACTTCGAGGACGGCGACATCGGCGTCTATCAGATCCTCGCCTCGAAGCGGACCCCCGGCGCCCGGCCGGTTCCACTGACCCGCCGCGACCTCTACGACCGCCCGGTTTCCGCCTGACGGGCAAAGGCCCGTGGCCGACGATCTCACCCCCTTTCGCCAGCTGCTCGTCTCGCTGCTGCTCGGGCTGCTCGTCGGCATCCAGCGCGAATGGCGGCAGGAGAGCCTGGCGGGCGTGCGCTCGTTCACGCTCGTGACGCTGGCCGGCACCATCACCGCGATGCTCGCCGGGCAATTCGGCGGGATCCTGATGGCCGCCGCGGCGCTCGCCGTCACCGCGCTGATCGTCATGAAGCAGCGGTATCAATCCCCGTCGGACGCCGCGAGCCCCGGGTTGAGCACGGAGTTCGCCCTTCTGGTGATGTTCGGCGTCGGCGCGCTGGTGCGCACCGCACCGGCCTGGGTGGCGATCTCCGCGGCCGGAATCACGGCCGTCATGCTGCAGGCAAAGATGGAGCTTCACGGCCTGGCGCGCCGGCTGACCCAGGAGGACCTGCGGTCGGTGTCGCAGTTCGTTCTGGTCGCGCTGGTCATCCTGCCGGTGCTGCCCGACGAAGCCTATGGTCCGTACGCGGTGCTCAACCCCCATCACATCTGGCTGGTCGTCGTGATCATCGTCGGCATCGGCCTTGCGGGCTACGTGGCGTACCGCCTGTTCGGCGAGCGCGCCGGAGCGCTGATGAGCGGCGTGCTGGGCGGCCTCATCTCCAGCACGGCGACCACCCTCGGTTACGCCCGGCAGGCGCGCGACAACCCCGGGCATGTTCATCACGTCGCCTTCGTGATCGTGCTCGCGTGGGCCATCCCGTACGCGCGGATCGCAGTACTGGTGGGGCTGGTCACGCAGAGCCTGCGGCCCATCTATCTGCCGCTCGCCGCCTTGTTCGCCCTGACGCTGCTGTTCGCGGCGATGAACTGGCGCGGCACGAAAAAGGACATCGCCGGCATGCCGCCGCAGGAGAACCCGTCGGAACTGGGCACCGCGCTGGTCTTCGCTGTCCTCTACTCCGTGATCCTGCTCGGCGCGGCCTGGGCCCAGAACCAGATCGGCAGCCGCGGCCTGATCGCGGTCAGCGCGCTTGCGGGCCTCACCGATCTGGACGCGATCGCCTTGTCGGTGGCCCGCCTCGTCGAGAGCGGGCGCGCGGCCACGGCCGAAGCCTGGCCGGCAATGGCGACGGCGATTTTTGCGAACGTGACGTTTCGCGGACTGGTTGCGTGGTCGGTCGGCGGGCGGGCCCTGTTTCGCGCGCTGGCCCTGCCGTGGATCGCGACGCTTGTCGCCATCGTCGTGCTGGCGCTGGCGGGAGCCTGAGGCGCCGGCCCGATCGCTTGATCTAGATCAACCGCCGGCGGAACCCTCTCTGGTTAAATGAAATCCAACTTGTTGCGCCTAATTGAAAGGACATGAAGATGGAATGGTGGTCACCGTATCGGGACTTCAAAGCAGCGGCTTGAGCGGGACGCGCCATGGAACGCAGGCAGCAGTTCTCGATCTGGTACTTCCTCAGCGTCTTTCTGATCCTGATCGCCTTCCAGAACCTCTTTTTCCAGCAGCACGTGGAAACGCTCGCCTACAACGAATTCAAGTCAGCGCTGAAGGCGCGCAAGGTCATCGAGGTCACGCTCACGGATGAGGCCATCACCGGCAAGCTGGCGCGGGACGGGCTGGAGGGGCTGCTGCCGCCTGCGAGAGTTTCGGAATTGCAGCGCGCCAGCCAGGACCCGGGCCCGCACGCTTTCACCACGGTGCGCGTCAACGATCCCGAGCTGGTCCAGGAGCTGGAAGCCGCCCGGGTGCGCTTCAGCGGCCAGTTCGAGAACAAGTGGCTCGGCGCCATCCTCTCCTGGGTCGTTCCCGCCGTGATCTTCGTCGCCCTGTGGGGATTCCTCATGAAACGCATGGGCGCCGCCGGCGGCATGATGGAAATCGGCAAGAGCAAGGCCAAGGTCTATATGGAGAAGCAGACCGGCGTCACGTTCGCCGACGTCGCCGGCATTGACGAGGCAAAAACCGAATTGATGGAGGTCGTCGAGTTCCTCAGGACGCCCGGGCGCTACCGGCGGCTCGGCGGCAAGCTTCCGAAGGGCGTGCTGCTGGTGGGCGCACCGGGGACCGGCAAGACGCTGCTCGCCAAGGCGGTCGCGGGAGAAGCCAGTGTGCCATTTTTTTCCATGAGCGGCTCCGACTTTGTGGAGATGTTCGTCGGCGTGGGCGCCGCGCGCGTGCGCGACCTTTTCCAGCAGGCCGAAAAGACGGCGCCCTGCATCATTTTCATTGACGAACTCGACGCGCTCGGCAAGGCCCGCGGCATCAATCCGATGGGCGGCCACGACGAGCGCGAGCAAACCCTCAACCAGCTTCTCGTGGAGATGCACGGCTTCGACACCAACAAGGGCGTCATCATCATGGCCGCCACCAACCGGCCGGAGATCCTCGACCGCGCCCTGCTGCGGCCCGGCCGGTTCGACCGCCATGTCACGGTTGACCGGCCCGATCTCAAGGGCCGGGAAGCCATCCTGCGGGTGCACAGCCAGCATGTCATGCTGGCGCCGGAAGTGGACCTCACGGCGCTCGCGGCGCGCACGCCGGGCTTTGCCGGCGCCGATCTCGCGAACCTGGTGAACGAGGCGGCGCTGCTCGCCGCGCGCAAGGGCAGGAACGCGGTGGGGATGGCCGATTTTGACGAGGCCATTGATCGCATCGTGGCCGGCCTCGAGAAGAAAAACCGGGTGATGAACCCGATGGAGAAGGAAACGGTCGCCTACCACGAGGCCGGACACGCACTGGTGGCGGAGTCGCGCCCGCACGCGGACAGGGTCGGCAAGATCTCCATCATCCCGCGCGGCATCGTTGCGCTGGGCTACACCCAGCAGCAGCCCACCGAAGACCGCTACCTCCTGCGCAAGAGCGAACTGCTCGACCGGCTCGACGTCCTGCTCGGCGGGCGCGTCGCGGAAGACATCGTGTTCGGCGACGTCTCCACCGGAGCACAGGATGATCTTCAACGGGCGTCCGATCTCGCGCGCCACATGGTCACCCAGTACGGCATGAGCGAGAAGCTCGGCCTCGGGACCTTCGAGGAGCCCCGCGGCCCGGTGTTTCTCAACAACCCCACGGTGCAGGAAGCACGCTCGCTCAGCGAGCGCACGGCGCAGGCGATCGACCAGGAGGTGGCGCGGTTGCTGGCCGGAGCGCAGGAGCGGGTGCGCGCGACGCTGATCGAGCGGCGCG
The DNA here is from genome assembly GCA_027310225.1 of bacterium. Lineage (GTDB taxonomy): Bacteria > Pseudomonadota > Gammaproteobacteria > Burkholderiales > SG8-41 > SG8-41. The sequence continues at coordinate 19,852 of DAIDBG010000244.1, forward strand.
CCGCGCTCGATGCGCTCGCCGCGGTGTTGCTGGAAAAGGAAGTGGTGGACGGCGCGACGCTGCGGGAGCTTCTGGCGCGCCATACCACGGGTGACAAGAGCCGCGGCCGCGCCGCTGAAAGCAAGGCGGCATGAAAACCCTCGTCATCGAAGTGGGCGGGCTGTTCTCGTCGCTGTGCGCCCGCGGCGTGGAAAAACAACTGCGCGCCCTGCCCGGCGTGACGCGCGCGGAAGTGAGCTACGCCACGGGCACCGCCACGCTCGCCTACGACGAGACCGCGACCGATCTCAAGGCGATCAAGGCGGTGGTGCAGGCCTGCGGCTACCACTGCGCGGGCGAGTCGGTCCCCGCGCACCTCTGCCATCCCGAAGATCCACCGGCGGACGCGGCCGTCGCAACCGCCGGCGCGGTGGCGCATGCGGGACACGCGCCTGCCGCGCACGTCGGGCATGCGAAGCCTGCGGCCCCCGCGGCGCCGGCGAAGGCCCCGGCCGCGGCGCACGCCGCTCACGCCAGGGACGAGATGGCGCACGAGATGGGTCACGGCGCCGGCATGGACATGGCCGGGATGGCGCGCGACATGCGCAACCGCTTCATCGTCGCGTTCGTGTTCGCCGTGCCGGTCTTTCTCTACGCGTCGGTGATGACGCAGTTCCTTCAGCTCCAGCCGCCGTTCGGGCTGGAGATGAGCAAGTTCCTGTTCGTGCTCGCCACGGGCGCCATCCTCTACCCCTCCTGGCCGTTCGTCGTCGCCGCCTGGCGGGCGGTGAGGAACGGCGTCGCCAACATGGCGGTGCTGGTGGTGCTGTCGGTCGGCACGGGCTACCTCTTCAGCGTGGCCGCCACGTTCCTGTTCGAGGGCGAGCAGTTCTACGAGGCTTCGTCCGTGCTGCTGGTGTTCATCCTGCTCGGCCACTGGCTGGAGATGCGCGCCCGCGCCGGCGCCTCGGACGCGATCCGCGCGCTGATGGATCTCGCGCCGCCCATGGCGACGGTGGTCCGCGACGGCCGCGAAGTCGAGGTGCCGACCGCGGACGTCGTCAAGGGCGACATCGTTCTCATCCGGCCCGGCAACAAGGTCCCGGTAGATGGCGAGGTCATCGAGGGGAAATCCACGGTGGACGAGTCCATGCTCACCGGGGAATCCATGCCGGTCGGCAAGGCGCCCGGCGATACCGTGATCGGCGCCACCATCAACAAGAGCGGCAGCTTCCGCTACCGCGCGACCAAGGTCGGCGCGGACACCGCGCTGGCGCAGATCGTGAAGCTGGTGCAGGAGGCGCAGAACTCCAAGGCGCCGGCGCAGCGGCTCGCCGATCGGGCTTCCCAGTGGCTCGTGCTCGCGGCCATCGTCATCGGCCTCATCACCTTCGCCGCGTGGTTCTGGTGGAGCGGCCAGACGCTGCTCTTCGCGCTGACGCTCACCATCACGGTGTTCGTCATCGCCTGCCCGGACGCGCTGGGGCTCGCGACGCCGATGGCGATCAGGATCGGCACCGGACGCGGCGCGCAGAACGGGATCCTGATCAAGAACGCCACCGCACTCGAGAACGCGACCCGGCTCGACGTGATCGTCTTCGACAAGACCGGCACCCTCACCCTGGGGCAGCCCGAAGTGGTCGCGCTCGCGGCCGCGCCGGGCGCCGCCGAGGACGAGCTGCTCGCGCTGGCGGGCGCGGTCGAGAAGCACTCCGAGCACCCGCTCGCGCAGGCGATCCTGAAGCACGCCGGCGGCCTCGCGCGGGAGACCGCGACCGCCTTCACCAATATTGAAGGCCAAGGCGCGCGCGCCGACGTCGGCGGGCGAGCCGTCCTCGTCGGCAACCGCCGGCTGATGGACGCGGAGAAGGTGGATATGGCGGGTCTGGAGGCGAAATCCGCCGAAATGCAGGGGGCCGGACGCACGGTGGTGCACGTGGCGCGGGGCGGCAGGCTGGTCGGCCTGATCGCGATTGCCGACGCGGTGCGCCCCACCTCGGCGGCCACCGTGAAAGCGCTGCAGGAACGCGGCGTCCAGGTGGCGATGCTCACCGGAGACAACCGTGCGACCGCCGAGCGCATCGCCCGGGAACTCGGCATCGATATCGTGCTGGCCGACGTGCTGCCGGGACAGAAGGCGGACGAGGTGAAGAAGCTCCAGCAGCAGGGAAAGAAGGTCGGCATGGTGGGCGACGGCGTCAACGACGCCCCCGCGCTCACCCAGGCCGAGGTCGGCTTCGCCATCGGCGCCGGCACCGACGTCGCGATGGAGAGCGCCGACGTGGTGCTGATGAAGAGCGATCCCCGGGACGTGGTGGGCGCGGTCGAGCTCTCGCGCGCCACGCTGCGCAAGATGAAGCAGAACCTGTTCTGGGCGGTGGGCTACAACGTGATCGCCTTTCCGCTCGCCGCGGGCGTGTTCTATCCCCTGCTGCTCAGCCCCGAGATCGCCGCGCTCGCCATGTCCGGCAGCTCGCTGATCGTGGCGGTGAACGCGCTGATGCTCAAGCGGACGCAACTCGCGGGACTCAAGTAACGAGCCGCGGCCCGGGAAGGGAAAAGGAAAGACTGTGGAATGGATAGCGCAGAACTGGGTGTGGATCCTGGTAGGGCTCGCGTTCGTCGGCCTGCACCTGTTCGGCCACGGCGGGCACGGCGGCCACGGCGGAGGCGGCGGCGCGCAGGACAAGGATGCGGGAGCGGCAGAGAAGCCCGCGCCGCGCAAGGGCCAGGGTCCCCATCAGCACTAACGAGCATCGTGAAAATGGTTGACGATGCTCGACCCTCACCCCTTTCCCCTCTCCCGAGAGGAGAGGGGAAATGTACCGCGGCAATGGCTTGTCAGCCATTTACCCGAGGCTCGATAGAAGAAGGAGATCGTCATGCTCAATACCAAACTCGTTTCGTGGGCGCTCGGCATCTTCGGCGCGATCACTTTCATCGTGTGCGTGATCTACGGGCTGATCGTGCCCGCGAGTCTCGGCATGCGGGCGGTGCTGGAAGCAATGCTGCCGGCGTTCAAAGGGCTCACCTGGTGGGGCTTCCTGCTCGGCCTCGCGGAGAGCTTCCTCTACGGCGTGTACGTGGGGGTCGTGTTCTGCCCGATCTACAACTGGCTCCACCGCCGCTGGGGACAGCCCGGCAGCGCGGCCGGCCGATGACGCAGGCGGCTTCGGCACGGGCAACAGCGGGACGCACGGGATGGGCGTGGATTACGACGTGATCGTGGTGGGCGCTGGGCCCGGGGGATCCGCGGCCGCGCTCGAGCTGGCCCGCGGCGGGGCGCGGGTCGCTCTGTTCGAGCAGCATGAGCTTCCGCGTTACAAGCCGTGCGGCGGCTGCCTGTCGGCGAGGATTGACCGTATTCTCGAGCCGGATTTCCATCCGCTCGTCGAGAAGACCGTGCATGGGGCCAGTTTGGCATTCGAGGGCGTGGATGCCTTCCGCGCTGTTTCCGATCGCCCCATCGCCTACATGGTGATGCGGGACCGGTTCGATCTCTTCCTGGCGGAGAAGGCGCGCGCGGCGGGAGCGGATCTGCGCACGGGCGAGCGCGTGATCGAGGCGGTCGAGGAGGAGAGCCGCGTGCGCGTGCGCACGAAGCGCGGCGAACTCTCGGCGCGCTACATCGTCGGCGCCGACGGGGCGAGCAGCATCGTCGGGCGCTCGCTGAAGCTCACGCCCCGGCGGCGGGTCGCCGTGTGCGTCGAGGCCGAGGTCTCGACCGGGCCGCGGCCCGCATACGAGCCGCACGACGAGGTGCGCCTCGCGTTCGGTGCCATCCCGTTCGGCTATGGCTGGGTATTCCCGAAAGGCGACCATCTGTCAATCGGCGTCGGCGGCCTGCGCGAGAAGATCGGCAACCCGAGAGCGTTCTACGACGAGTTCCTCGTTGACGAGGAGCTGGTGGATGCGATTACCGACGAGCGGCGCCATGGCTACATCATCCCCCTCTTCGCCGGCGGCCACTCGCCGCTCACGAGCCGTCGCGCGCTGCTCGTGGGCGATGCGGCGGCCCTCGTTGATCCGCTGATTGGCGAAGGCATCTACTACGCCGTTCGCAGCGGCCAGCTCGCCGCGCAGACGATCGCCCGCGCGTTGGCGGGCGGCGCGTCCGGGACGCTGGCGCAATACACGGACCTGATTGACGCGGAGATCCACGAAGAATTTCGCCCGGCGCGCAACATCGCGTTCTTCCTCTACGCGTTTCCACGCGCGGGCTACGAGTTCCTCAAGCGGCGGCGTGACTTCGTCGAGCACTATTTCGACGTTCTGCGCGGCGAGGCCGGCTACGCCGAGCTCTGGGCCGAGCTGCGGCGATTCGCCGCCGGGAATCTGCTCCGATCGCTGTGGCCGGTCTCGCGCCGGGCGCGCACTGTCGCCGAGCATTACGACCGGGTCGCCCGGCGCTACGACGCCTCGCTCGCGCTATGGCGCACGCTCGTTGCGGCGCCCGCGTGGCAGACAGTCGGGGAACTGCTCGCGCAGAACGTTCGTCCGGGCGCAACCGTGCTCGACGCCGGGACCGGAACGGGGGAAGCCACGGCGCTCCTGCTCGCGCGCGCGAACCCGGGGCGGGTGCTCGCCGTGGACGTCTCGAAGGGGATGCTGCACGCCGCCCGCAAGAAGATCACGGACGCGCGCGTCGCCTGGGCGCAGTACGACATCGCGAGCCTGCCCTATGCTGACGGATCGGTTGACGTCGTGGTGAGCACCTGGACCCTCGAGACGCTCCCCGATCCGCGCCGCGCCGTGCGCGAGTTCCTGCGCGTGATCAAGGACGACGGCTTCGTCATTTACGCCTTCTCGGGCCGGCCCGCCGCCGGGCTCGCGCGGCTCTACGCGCGGCTGCTCGAGGAGTGGTCCGCCGGGATGCTGCGCGGCCGCTTTCTGGACGTGACCGAGCAGCCCTATCACGACTGCGGCCGCTCCCGGCTGACGAGGTTCGCGAACGGGCTCGCCACGGTAGTGGTGCTGCGCAAGTGCTGCAGTATTGACGACCCGCATGCGCCCTGCCCGCCCGCGCGGGCGTCGGTGGACGCCGCCCGGGACGCAAGCTAGCCCCGATTATTCACAAACACAGGATGCCCGACGATACGTGCGTGACGAAGTGTCTTGCGGCTCTGCACGAGGATCTTGTTCACAGCGATCGGGACTGGCGCTCGCGGGCCGGGCCCCGGCCGTCGCCGCTGCGTTCGGCATCGCGTTCGGATTCGTCGAGGCCGCGGTGGTGGTCTACCTGCGCGCGGCGATCGGTCTCGCCCCGGGCGGCGCGCCGGAAGATGCGCTGCCCCTCCTCGACCTCGCCCAGCCCCTGCTCGGCATCGAAGTCTTGCGCGAAGCGGCGACGATCGCGATGCTCGTCTCGGTCGCGCTGCTCGGCGCGCGGCGCGCCCGCGAGCGCTGGGCCATGCTCCTCTACGTCTTCGCCGTATGGGACCTCGCCTATTACGCCGGGCTGTGGGGAACCATCGGCTGGCCGCCCTCGCTTCTCGCCGACGACGTCCTGTTCCTGATCCCGGTGCCGTGGATTTCCGACGTGTGGTATGCGGTGCTGGTCAGCAGCCTGAGCGTCCTCGCCGTCGTGACCGCGAGCCGCATCGGCCCGCGCGACCGAGCGTCGTCACAAGCCCGTCGCATGGATGCTTGAACCTCGCGCAGCGCCAATGTTTCCATATATGGAGTCTTCCGCATGTTGATGGTCATTCTCATCGTGGTGGTCTTGGCATCGGCCACATCGCTGTTCCACTTTTCCGTGCTGCGGTGGCTGTCGGGAGGCATGGGGCGCATCCCAATGTCGCCCGAAATCCGGACCCTCGCGATCGTCATGGCGGCGATGGCGGCCCATGTCGTGGAGATCGTGCTGTACGCCACCGCCTACTGGGTATCCGAGCAAGTACTGGCTCTCGGCCGGTTCGGCGGGCTCGCCGTCGAGCGTCCACTTGATTACCTGTACTTCTCGGCCGTCACCTACACGTCGCTGGGGCTCGGCGACGTGTTCCCCGGAGGCCATCTCCGCTTCATCGCGGGGATCGAGGCGCTGAACGGCCTGCTTCTGATCGCCTGGTCGGGCTCGTTCATCTATCTCGCCATGGGACGGCTGTGGCCGTGGGAGAACTGCGCCGAGCCGCCTCGCGTCATGCGTCGCAGTTGACATGGCCGATCAATTCCGCCGGCAGGGCCATCGGGCGCAACGGCGCGGCATTGTGCATTGGACGAGCGGATCATGGAGTTTGATCCAGATCAACCCGCCGGCCGATGGGGGTGGCAGAGTGCAGCCTTGTTTGGTCCAACCCGTTAAGGAGAACCAGACCATGAAAGTCACCGATCCCGTGTGCGGGATGAGCATCGAGTCGGAAAAGGCCCATGCCAGCGAAAAGTACCAGGGCAACACTTACTATTTGTGCTCGCCCCAGTGCCAGCAATCGTTCAAGGCGAACCCCGCGAAATTCGCGGCCAAGGCCGGCCCGGCCGGCGGCGTAGGCACCCACGGCGGGCACCATCACTAAAGAGTCGGGTACACGCAAAACGGCGCCCCCCGGCCCGGGGGGCGCTCAAGCCGCTCTGCCTGAAGTGCGGCCGAACCCGGGGGAGCGCAGAGCGCGATCCTCGCGGCCTGCAGTCTGGGCCGCTGTTTGCACTGCGCCGGCCCGGAAGTCAGTGGTGTTGCACGTGCGCCCCGGGGGACGGCGCCGCGAGCGCCCAGATCGCGTCAGCGGCGATCAGAATGCCCACGACGATCTGGTTCCACGCGGCGGCTTCCAGACTCGGATAGAAACCGAGCGCGAACGGTGCGATCACCAGCCATGCGCCGAGCACCACGTTCACCCACTCCTCCCAGGTTTCGGTCATGGGAGCGCGCAGCGCCCATGCCGAAAAAATCACGACGGCGAGGCCGATGAGATAGGAATTCCACGCCGCCGCCCCGGTGAGCGGGCCGTAGGTCATGATGAACGGCGCGAAGAACAGCCACACGCCCAGCACGAGTATGACCCCATCCTGCCAACGTTGCTTGCGTTCCATGATGTGCCTCCTTCAAATCGACACGACACGGAAAAACGATACACCTTGCCACGATGAGAAGGTCAAGCCTCGCGCGGAAGGCGACTCATGAATGACCGGCAGATGAACATCGGCGAGGCGGCGAGGCGCTCGGGCGTCTCGGCGAGGATGATCCGTCACTACGAGTCGATCGGCCTCATCCCGAAGGCGCCGCGCGCGTATTCGGGGTATCGCGCCTACTCGGGCAACGACGTGCACACGCTGCGCTTCATCCGCCAGGCGCGCAGCCTGGGGTTCTCCGTGAGTCAGATCGAGCAGCTCCTCGGCCTGTGGCGCGATCAGAGCCGGCCGAGCCGCAGGGTGAAGGCGCTCGCGCTGGCGCACGTCGCCGAGCTCGAGCAGCGCATCCGCGAGCTCGGCGCCATGAAGCGCACGCTGGAGCAGCTCGCAGCGCACTGCCACGGCGACGAGCGGCCGGAGTGCCCGATCCTCGACGGCCTCGCCGTACCGGCCGGCGCCCGCCGGCGATCGCCGGCCCGTCCGGATTTGACGCAGATCAAACCGAAGGCGCGCGCTTGTTGACATTGCCATGATTGGAAGCCAGATGGGCAGGCCGACGAAAGCCAGTTGCGGGATGAAAGGACCGGCAGCCGCGGACCCGGGGCAGAGTTGCGCGCCGGTCCTGGCGCGGGGCGCGGACGCCTTCGATCTCTTCACGGAGGGCGACGCGCTGTATGGCGCGATGCTGTCCTCGATCGCCGCGGCGCGCTCGACGGTGCATCTGGAGAGCTATATCTTCGCCGACGATGAGATCGGCCGGGAATTCGCGCGCGCGCTCGAGGCGCGCGCGAACACCGGCGTCGAGGTGCGCCTGCATCTCGACGCCGCCGGCTCGCTGTTCCGCTGGTCGCGGCGCCTGGGGCGGCGGCTGCGCGAGGGCGGCGTGCAGGTGCGCCGGTTCCACCGCTGGAGCTGGCGCGAGCCGCTGCGCTACAACCGGCGCAACCACCGCAAGCTGCTGGTGGTGGACGGCGCGCAGGCCTACCTCGGCGGATTCAACATCCACCGCGAGAACTCGGCCGCCGTGTTCGGTGAAGAACGCTGGCGCGACACCCACGTGGGCGTGCGCGGGCCGCTGGCGGCGCAGGCCGCCGGGCTGTTCGACGCCTTCTGGCGCGGAGACCGGCACTGGCTGCCGGCGGAGCAGACGCCGGCGGCGAGCGTCCTGCTGCCCAATCACACGCGCACCTGCCGTCATCGGCTGCGCTGCATGTTCGACCAGATGTTCGGCGCGGCAACGCACCGGGTTGATCTCACCACGCCCTATTTCGTGCCCGATCACCGCACGCAGCACCGGCTCATCGAGGCGGCGCGCCGCGGCGTGGAAGTGCGGCTGCTCGTTCCGGCCAAGTCCGACGTTGCGCCGGCGCGCTGGGCGGCGCGCGCCTCGTACGCGGCCCTGCTGCATGCCGGCGTGCGCATTTTCGAGTACCGCCCGCGCATGCTGCACGCCAAGACCGCCGTGGTGGACGGAAGCTGGGCCACGATCGGCACCGCCAATCTGGACTACCGCAGTTTTTTCCTGAATTACGAGTTGAACCTGGTGTCGCGCGACGCGGACCTGTGCGAACGCCTGCAGTCCCAGTTCGGCGAAGACCTGGCGCAATCGCGCGAGATCGGCGCCGCATCCTGGCCGCAGCGGCCCTCCATCGAGCGGCTGTCGGAGGCGGTGGGATGGGCGGCGCGGCGCTGGCTCTGACGAGCATCGTAAGAATGGTTGACGATGCTCGACCCCTCACCCCTGCGCCCGCGGAGGGCGGAGCAGGTTCCAAGCGTATCGTGCTTGGATGCGACCCCGGAGCGGGATGCAGCGCCGCCATGGCCCGCGTGCTTACGTGCGCCTTCACGGTCGCATCCCCAAAATCGGGGCCCCTGCTCCACGTTCCGGCGCACCCTCTCCCGAGTGGAGAGGGGAAATGGACGGCGGCAAATGGTTTGTCAACCATTTACCGGAGACTCGATAGTGAGAGGAGAACTCCAGTGAAAGCGAAGGATGTCATGGCGAGGCCGGTTGTTTCCGTCGCCCCCGATACGGACGTGCGCAAGATCGCGCGATTGCTTCTCGGACGGCGCATCAGCGCGGTGCCCGTCATCAACGATCGCGGGCGGGTGATCGGGATGGTGAGCGAGGGCGACCTCATGCGGCGGCCCGAATCGCGGACGGAAGGTCGTGCCTCGTGGTGGCTCGATCTGCTGCACGGGCTCGCCGCCCGCCGGCCTGGCGCAGGCAGGTCCGCAGCCCCGAAAGCAGCCCGGATCCGGGACGGCGTGGCAGCCGGGTTGCGCGAAGCCGGCCTGCGCAGCGAAGTAATTAACGTGGTCGTGGAAGACGCGGCCGTGCATCTGTGGGGCTGGGTCGAATCCGCCGCGCAGCGCAGGGCGGCCGCGCTCGCCGCGGCGCGCACCCCCGGCGTGAAGAAGGTGGAAAACCACCTCGCGGTCCTGACTCCCCGGCTCATGGGAACCCTGGGCGCGGAGTAAGCTCGCGCCGACGCAAATGGCCGGTGATCATTCTCGATTCGCACGCCGGGCAAGCGGTGACCGAGGTGGCATAACATGAACGCACCCGAACTGAATTTGCAGCGGAGCCCCCCGGCCGCCGCCGCTCGCGCCGGCGAGCCGCAGTGGACAGAGCGCGAGCGCCGCCTGCGGCTCGCGGATGGACGCGTCCTCGCCTGCCTGGAAATGGGCGATCCCGCCGGCAGCCCGGTCTTGTACTTCCACGGCTATCCGGGGTCGCGTCTCGAGGGCCGCCTCGCGGCGTCCGCCGCCCGGCGGCAGGGCCTGCGCTTGCTCGCCCCCGATCGTCCCGGTTTCGGCGCATCGACATTCCAGCCGGGCCGCACGATCGGCGCCTGGGCGGCGGACGTGGCGGAGTTGGCGGACCAGCTCGGGCTGGAGCGCTTTGCCGTCGTCGGGGTGTCGGGCGGCGGACCCTACGCGCTTGCCTGTGCCGCACGCATCCCCGAGCGCCTGAGCCGCGTGGCTCTCGTCGGCGCACTGGGGCCGCTCGGGCGCAAGCGGCTCGCGCGCGATATGGTGGCGGTGAATCGGCTGGTGTTGGCGCTCGCCCGGCGCCTGCCGTTCCTGGCGCGCCTCGCGGTCGAGCTGGCGGCGCGCTGGATTCGCCGGCATCCCGACCATCATCTCGCGCATATGACGGCCGCCGCGCCCCCGGTGGACCGCCGGGTGCTCGCCGTTCCGGCTTACCGCGCGCTGTTCACCGAGAGCACGGCGGAGGCGCTGCGCCCGGGCGGACGCGGCGCGGCGTGGGATCTGACGCTGCTCGCCCGGCCTTGGGACTTCAGCTTGCAGGAGGTGTCCGTACCGATGCGGATCTGGCAGGGACTGGCCGACAACATCGTGCCGCCGGCAATCGCGCAGGATCTCGCAGCGGCGCTGCCGGCGAGCGAGTGCCGCTATCTGGAAGACGAGGGTCACCTCTCGCTGATCGTTCGTCACATGGATGCCGTCCTCGCCGACTTGCATGCATGAGCTTTTCCGCCGATGAAAGTCAAGGAGGAACACACCATGTCGAATGCGCATTCCGAGCGCCAGGCTCATCCGCGGCGCGACGATCTGGAGACGATCAAGCTCGAGCTTGATCAGGACGGGGCCCCGGTATCGATCGAACCGCGCGCATGGTACGTCTGCTTCGTGCCAGGGCTGCTCAAGCAGTGGTGGCACCCGTTCGTGCACGAGCGCCACAAGCACGTCTTCGCCATGCGGCCAGCCGGTCCGGGCCAGTGGACCCTGTTCGAGCCGTGGTGGCACCGCCTCTTGACCGCGACCATCGCGTCGGAGCAGGCGCGCAAATTCCTGATCTGGGGCGCACGCGGCGACGTGCTGCACGTTCGCGAAGCCGTCCCCGGGCTCGGCAGCCAGGTGCGCGGCTGGATGACGTGCGCGGCCCTTGCCTCATACCTGCTCGGACGCCCGTACTGGGTGTGGACGCCGCACGGGCTCTACAAGCTGCTGCTGCGCGAACCGGGCGTGTGCCGCGTGGACGCGTCGGCGCTGGTGAGCCTCGACGAGGCGAAGCTGGCCGACGCCGCGCTGCTGATCGAGGCTTGCGAGGAATGCAAGCCGGGCGCGCCCAGGCGTCGGCCCGGCGCGCCGAAACCCTTCTGCATGAATTGCGGCCGGGACCTCGTCCCCGAAGTAGGCAGGCCGGACGCGCACTTGTAACAAATAGCCAAGGGGCAAGAGGCACGACATGAACGCACCCGAACTGAATCTGCGGTTGACGCCCCCGCGAGCGGCGGCACCGACGTTCCTCGATCAATGGACGTCCTACTGGATCGACGCCGCGCAGCGCGGCGTGCTCTTCCTCGACATCCTGCGCGAGCGCGCCAACAAGATGCTCGCGCACGAGCAGACGGGCCTGCCGCCGCTCTTGCATTTCGAGTACGAAACGATCCTGGATGCCCGCCGTTTCAAGCATCCCGCCACATCCTGCCGCCTGCACGAGCCCGAGGAGAGGCAGGCCGCCTGATGAGCGCGGCGCCCCCCTTGTCCGGCCGCGCCGGGCTGATCGTCGGGCTCGCGAACGAGCACAGCATCGCCTACGGCTGCACGCGGGCCATGCGCGAAGCGGGGGCGGAGCTTGCGGTCACCTACCGCAACGAGCGCACGCAGGCGTATGCCCGTCCCCTCGCCGAGCGGCTCGGCTGCGCCATCGCCATGCCTTGCGACGTCGAGCGGCCGGGCGAGCTCGAGGCGGTATTCGAGGCGATCCGCAACCGCTGGGGCCGGCTCGACTTCGCCGTGCACTGCATCGGCGCGGCGCCGCGCGCGGACCTGCAGGGCCGGGTCGCGGACTGCTCGCGCGAGGGCTTCCTGCGCGCGATGGACGTGTCGGTGCACTCGTTCATCCGGCTCGCGCGGCTGGCGGAGCCGCTCATGGACCGGGGCGGCTGCCTGCTGACCATGAGCTACCTCGGCGCGGACGAGGTGGTGCCGGAGTACCGCGTGATGGGCCCGGTGAAGGCGGCGCTGGAGGCGGCGGCGCGCTCGATGACCGGCTGCACGGTATACGTGGATGCGGGCTACCACATCGTGGATTGAGCGTGCGCCGCAGGCGGGCTGATCGGGGCGTTGGCTGGCGGCAGGCTACCCCGCGGTCCCCACCTTCCGGGAACGTGTGGGCAGTCGTGGGGCGGAATGAGGAGCTTGAGGTAGGGCAGCTTTTCGCGGATTGCGATCGCGCGGCCTCACGATACGCCGGTGTCGCCGGAATCGTGGGCGCGTTCGCGTTCGCGTCGGCGGTCCTCGTGCTGCAGGCGGTGCGCGCCGACGCGGACTGGACGACGCACTACGTCAGCGACTTCGCGAACGGCCGGCTCGGGTGGCTTTTCATCCTCGGCACCGCGCTTCACGGCATCGGCAATCTCGCCCTCAGCTTCGGGCTGCGCCGCGCGCTCGGCGCGCACCGGCTGCGCGACGGGGCGGTGCTGCTTTTCGCTCTTGCTGCGGCGGGCGTGCTCGCCGCAGCGTTCGTTGCCACCGACCCGCCCGGGCGCGCGCCCACGCCGGAGGGACTCGCTCACCGCGCGCTCGTCACAAGCTCCTTCGTGCTCGAGCTGCTCGCGCTGTTCCTGTTCTCGACCGTCTTCGCCGCGAGCGCGCGCTGGCGCCTGCACGGGCGGGTCTCGCTCGCGCTCGCAAGCCTCGCCGCCTTCGCTCTCGCCGTCTTCGCCCTCGCAATCCTCGCGAACCGCGCTCCCGGACTCGCCGAGCGCTTCGCGCTGGCGAGCTTCCTCGCCTGGGAGATCTGGGCGGCCTTTACGCTGCTGCGCTCGCGGCGGCCCCCGCCGTGACATGCCCGCGGCTTGTCACTGGAGGCCGTCGCGGGCGTCGGCGAGCCCATCCAGGATCGGGCAGTCCGGCCGCTCGTCGCCGCGGCAGTGCACGGCAAGGTGCTCCAGAGTGCGCTTCATGGCGCCGAGATCGCGCATGCGCTCCTCGAGCCCGGCGATGTGCGCGAGCGCGAGCGCCTTCACCTTGCTGCTCGGCCGCAGATGGTTGCGCCACAGGCTCAGAAGCTCCTCGATCTGCCTGACCGAGAACCCCAGCGCGCGGGCGTGATGCACGAACCGCAGCGTGTGCACGTCGCTCCGGCCGTAAGCGCGGTATCCCGAGTCCGTGCGCCGGGCCGCGGGTATCAGGCCGATGCGCTCGTAATGCCGGATCATCCTTGCCGAGACGCCGGAGCGCTTCGCCGCCTCGCCGATGTTCAATTGCGCGTCGTTCATCGGTCGCCTCGCGCTACCGCCGCTCCCCTGCCAGCGCCATCAGCAGGATCAGCAGGTTGGCGAAGATGTTCCAGAGACTCATGTACACGCCGGTCGTCGCCATGACGTAGTTGGTCTCGCCGCCGCGCACGATCCTCGAGAGGTCGTAGAGCAGGAAGAGCGAGAACACCACGATCACCAGGGTCGAGATGGTGAGCGCGAGGGCCGGGATCTGCAGCCAGAGGTTCGCGAGCATCGCCACCAGCAGCGCGATCACGCCGACGAAGAGGAATTTCCCCATGAAGCTGAAGTCGCGCTTCGTGGTCGTCGCGATCGCGCCCATGGCGAGAAAGATCGCGCCGGTGCCCAGCGCCGCGTAGCCGACGAGCTGCATGCCGTTGTCCATCGCGAGCGCGAGGTTGAGGATCGGCCCCAGCCACCAGCCGAGCACTCCCGTGAGCAGCAGCAGCAGCGCGATGCCGATGCCGCTGTCGCGGTTTGCCGCGATGCCGAATTGCAGTCCCACCACGGCGGCGAGCAGCACCAGCGTGCTGACGATCGGGTTCTGCACGATGATCGCGCTCGTCTGGATGCCGATGTAGGCGCCGATAAAGGTCGGCACCATGGTGAACGCGAGCAGCAGGTAGGTATTGCGCAGGACTTTCTGCGCCGAGGGCGCTATCGCCGTCTCGGGCACCGCGTCGTAGGTTCTGCCGCGGCCGAGATACGGCTCGTTGGTGCGTACGGGTTTGAGTTCAGGTTCCACGTTCGTCTCCTTGGACTGGGATCAAGTTCGCGCCCATCCTGCGCCTTGACACGCTGTCAAGGTCAAGCCTCCTCGGCGAGCCCGTCCAGGATCGGGCAGTCCGGGCGCTCGTCGCCGCGGCAGTGCGCCGCAAGGTGCTCCAGCGTGCGCTTCATGGCGCCGAGGTCGCGGATGCGCGCTTCCAGCTCCGCGATGTGCGCCTGCGCGAGCGCCTTGACCTTGCGGCTCGGCCGGCGCTGGTCGTGCCATAGTCCGAGAAGCTGCTCGATCTGCTTCACCGAGAACCCGAGCGCGCGGGCGTGGCGCACGAAGCGCAGCGTGTGCACATCGCTGTGGCCGTAGGTCCGGTACCCCGAACCCGCGCGCTTCGCCGCGGGCAGCAGTCCGATTCCCTCGTAGTGCCGGATCATCCTTGCCGAGACGCCGGAGCGCTTCGCGGCCTCTCCGATGTTCATCAGCGCATGGTTCATCAACGTGCCTTCGGCGCGGAAAGATCGCGGATCGTCGTCCGTGTACATCCAGAAGGATGCGCCGGCACCGCGGCGCGGGGGTTGACGTGGATCAAACCGGCGCCATCGCGCTGCGGCAACGATGGCGCTCTCGATGCGTGGGCCGTGGAAGCCCGATACGCCGCGGGGCCCTCGGCTCAACTGACGGCGAACCGGTTGTAGAGCCACGCCAGGGCTCCCGCGACGAGCCACGCGCCGACGACCCACGCGATCAGCCCGCCCAAGTAGACGCCCCAGGTCATCCCGTAGGCGATCTTGCCGAGTTCGACGTGAAAGAGATAGCTGAACCCGGCGTAAGCCGCGGCGGGAGCCACGGCGAGCAGCAGCGCGCATAGCGTGAACAGCACCGCCGTGACGATGGCGCTGGAGTTGGCGATTGCGAGCGTATCGAGCTTCATGGCCGAACCTCCGTTCGATATCGCTGGCTCAGTGATGGTGGGCCGGTGCGGCGGATTGGCGCGCCGCGAGCGCCCAGATCGCATCGCCGACGATGAGCACACCGACGATGACGTCGTTCCAGGCGGCGGTGGCGAGGCTCGCGTAGAAGCCGAGCGCGAACGGCGCGATGATCAGCCACGCACCGAGCACGAGGCTTACCCACTCTTCCCACTTCTCGGGCGCGCGCAGCGCCCACGCCGCCGCGATCACGATCGCGATGCCGACGAGGTAGGAATTCCACGCGGCCAGCCCGACGAGCGGCCCGTAGTTCATGAAGAACGGCGCGAAAAACAGCCACACGCCCAGAACGAGCGTCACGCCGTCCTGCCAGCGCTGCTTGCCTTGCATTGCGGTATCCATGACGTTTCTCCTTTCAGTTGGACTCACAAAAAACGATTGCAACATGCGCCTTGACATGGTTGGAAGGTCAAGCCCCGCCTCCTGCTTGACATTGACACGATGGCAAGGCGCAGGCTTTGGGACACCCAACGTGGCGAGAAGGAGAGTTCTCCCATGAGCTGGCTGGCACAAAACTGGATCTGGGTGGTGGTCGCGATCGGCATCGCCTGGTTTTTCCTTCGCAGCGGACGCGCGCACGGGCACGCGGGCGGCGCGGGAGGTCTGCTCGAAGCCTTCGGCGGTCACGGCGGCCACGGCTCTCACGGGCATTCGCAGAGCGCGCAGCCGGCGAATCCGCCGCAGCCGGCGGTCGATCCGGTGAGCGGCGAGACCGTCACCGCCGCGCAGGCGCTGAGGCCCCCGCGCCGGCGCGGGATGGAGCACGAGTACCACACCTTGTCGATCCGCGAGCTGGACGCGGGAGCCGGGATGCGGCGCCCCGCCCAGGCGCAGGCGGCGCGCGTGACGCTCGAATCGAGCGCGCTCGAGGTGATGACGGATCTCACGCGCGTCAGCCCCGCGACCATCGGCCCGCAGGCGCCGCTCGCGGGCGCCAACCGGTTCATGATCACGCGTGGCGTGCGGCTGCTGCTGGTGGTGGTGGTGGTCGACGACGAGGAGAGGGTGGTCGGCGTGATCACCGCGAGCGACATTCTCGGCGAACGGCCAATGCTTGCGGTGACCAAGCGCGGGCTGCGGCGCGACGAGCTGACGGTGGCCGACGTGATGACGCCCGTCGAGCGCGTCGAGGCGATCGCCTACGCCGACGCGGCGGGCGCGCACGTCGGGCACGTGCTCGAGACGCTGCGGCGCACCGGCCGGCAGCACGTGCTGGTGGTGGACTACGACGCCCTGCCACCGCCCGCGCCGCTCGCCCCGCCGGTGATGCGCGCCATGGTGCGCGGCATCTTCTCGATCTCGCAGGTCGCGCGGCAGCTCGGGGTGACGCTGCCGCCGGGCACCGAGGTGGCGCGCACCTTCTCCGAGATCGAGGCGGCGCTTGGCCGTTAGGCGAAGTCAATCGAAACGCCCGCGCGCTGGCGGACGGGGAGCCCGGGACGCCGGCGCAGTACGCGCGACTTATCGCGGCTGAGATCCACGCCGAGCTCGTTCCCGCGCGCAAGCTCGCTTGGCTCCTCTATTATCGAGGACGCCGGCGCGGCGCAGCGCGCTCAGTCTGCGCTCTCGTCGTTTATCTCCTTCGCTCCACCGTGAGCCGCCACGGGCGCGGCGCCTGGCACCTGCGGGTGCAGGCGCGCGAAAGCGACCGGGGCGATCAACACGCTGAGCAGCGCGACGATGACGAGCGCCGAGCCGAGCGCCGCGTTGATCATGCCGAGCGAACGGCCGAAGCAGAGTCGTGCCGAAGTCGGCTACCGCCGCGTGACCATGAGGAGCTGCCCGTAGGGGCCGTGCAGCAGCTCACGCTCGCGTAGGACGGAGAGGATTGCGCCGAGCGATGTCGAGACGAGCAGGAAGGCGACGAGCGTCGGGCCCGGGAGCAGCCCGGCAGCCGCGAGCGGAAGGAAACCAGACAATGAGCAACTCGGCAGGCAGCGAAAGCATCGAGATCTTGCGCGAAGCGGCGACGATCGCGCCCCTCGCCATCGGATCGGCGCTCACCGGGTGGGGCCTGCTGCGCCTGAAAACAAGGCTTTACGCTTGATCTAGATCAACCGGGCCCCGGTGCCGGGGCTTATAATTCGCTGCAACTTCGAAGGAACATTGAAGGTCACAGTCACAATTCACGGGGTTTTCGCGCTCGTGCGCGCCGCAGCCGCGCCATACGTGCCGCTTGAAGAACAGGCGCTTGGAATATTGGGAGCTAACGATGGGAACGATCGAGACTCGGACTGAACGCGTCGAGCTGCCGGTGTCCGGCCTGACTTGCGCGCATTGCGTGCAGACGCTCGAAAAGGCGCTTGCCGCCGTGCGCGGCGTCAAGCGTGCGGTGGTGAACCTCGCCGCGAGCCGCGCCTTCGTGGAGTACGACCCGGCGGAGACCGCGCTTCCCGCGCTGCACGAAGCGATCAAGGCGGCGGGCTACCGCGCGGACACGGCCAAGACCCGCTTCAAGATCGAAGGCATGACCTGCGCCTCCTGCGTGACGAAGATCGAGCAGGCGCTGCGCGAGACGCCCGGGGTGGTCGCGGCGAGCGTCTCGCTCGGAGCCGAGGAGGCGCTGGTCGAATATCACCCGGCGGTCGCGGACCACGCGGCGATCGAGGCCGCCGCGGCCTCGGCCGGCTACAAGGTGCGCGAAGCGCCCGCGCCTGCGGGCCCCGACGCGTTCGACCGCGAGCAGCAGGAGCGCGAGCACGAGTACCGCAGCCTCATGCGCAAGTGGTGGTTCGCCGCGCCGGTCGCCGTCTTCACGATGTTCATGAGCTATCCGTGGCTCTTCCCGGTGTTGCGCGACTGGTTCCCGCGCGGCAGCTCCCAGCTCTGGTACACCTGGGCGTTCATGGGCGTCGCCTCCGCGGCGGTGCTCGCCTACAGCGGCAACCAGTTCTTCACCGGCGCGTGGCAGGCGCTTCAGCACCGCTCGGCCAACATGCACACGCTGATCGCGATGGGCACCGGCGTGGCGTGGATCTATTCGACGATCATCCTGCTGTTCCCGCAACTGCTGCCGGCCTCCGAAGAGCTCGAGGTGTACTACGACGTGACGGTGGTCGTCACCGCGCTCGTCGTGCTCGGGCTCGCCATGGAACTCAAGGCGAAGGGCAGGACCTCGGACGCGATCAAGAAGCTGATCGGCCTGCAGGCGAAGACCGCGCGCGTCGTCCGGAACGGCAAGGAACTGGACATCCCGGTCGAGGAGGTGGTGGTCGGCGATCTCGTGGTGGTGCGCCCGGGAGAGAAGATTCCGGTGGACGGCGAGATTTCAGAGGGCTCCTCCGCGGTCGACGAGTCCATGGTCACCGGCGAGTCGCTGCCGGTCGAGAAGAAGGCCGGCGACGAGGTGATGGGCGCCACCATCAACAAGACCGGCGCGTTCAAGTTCAGGGCGACCCGGGTCGGCAAGGATACCGCGCTCGCGAGCATCATCCGCATGGTGCAGGACGCGCAGGGCTCCAAAGTCCCGATCCAGAGGATCGTGGACGTGGTGTCGGGCTATTTCACTCCGGCGGTGGCGATCCTCGCCGTGCTCGGCTTCATGGCCTGGTACACGTTCGGGCCGGAGCCGCGCGTCGTGTTCGCGCTCATCGTGGCGGTGACGACGCTGATCATCGCCTGCCCGTGCGCGCTCGGCATGGCGACGCCGATGTCGCTCACCACGGGCGTGGGCCTGGGGGCGCTCAACGGCATCCTGATCCGCGACGGCACGGCGCTGCAGAGCGCGCAGAAGCTCCAGACGATCATCCTCGACAAGACCGGGACGATCACCCACGGCAAGCCGGCGCTGACCGACGTGATCACGGCCGGCGGCGTGCCCGAGGCGGACCTGCTGCGCCTCGCGGGAGGCGTGGAGAAGTCCTCCGAGCATCCGCTCGCCGCCGCGATCGTCGAAGGCGCATTGGCGCGCGGCCTGACGCTCGCCAATCCGGGCGAGTTCAACGCGATCCCGGGCCACGGCATCGAGGCGCGCATCGAGGGTCGCGCGCTCCTGCTCGGCAACGTGAAGCTGATGCGCGACCGGAAAATCGCGCTCGGCGCGCTGGAAGAGCGCGCGGCGCAGCTCGCCGACGAAGGCAAGACGCCGATGTACGTCGCCTTGGACGGCCGCGCCGCCGGCCTGGTCGCGGTGGCCGACACGATCAAGCCGGACTCGGTGGCGGCCATCGCCGCGCTCAATCGCATGGGCCTCGAGACGGTGATGATCACCGGCGACAACGAGCGCACGGCAAAGGCGATCGCCCGCCAGTGCGGCATCGAGCGCGTGCTGGCGGAAGTCCTGCCGCAGGACAAAGCCTATAACGTGCAGAAGCTCCAGCTCGAGGGCAAGAAGGTGGGCATGGTGGGCGACGGCATCAATGACGCGCCCGCCCTCGCCCAGGCCGACGTCGGCTTCGCCATCGGCACCGGCACCGACGTCGCCATCGCCGCCTCCGCCATCACGCTGATCAAGGGCAGCCTCCACGGCGTGGTGCTCGCCATGCAGATCAGCCGCGCCACGATGCGCAACGTGTATCAGAACCTGGTCGGCGCGTTCGTCTACAACACGCTCGGGCTGCCGATCGCCCTGGGCGTGCTCTACCCCTTCTTCGGCATCCTGCTCTCGCCGCTGCTCGCCGCGATCGCCATGGCGTTCAGCTCGGTGACCGTGATTTCCAATGCCAATCGGCTCAAGCGGTGGAAGCCGCAGGTCGCCGTCTGAAGGAGAAAGCGCATGACCTGGGACAGAATCATCGTGGATGTGGTGGGGCTCGGGCTAATCGCCGGCATCGTCTGGTTTTTCTGGCTGGTGAAGACGAAGGGCGTGAAGGCCGCGCTCACGAGCGGCGGCTATCAGGAGCAGATGGTGCTGGTGAAAGGCGGCTACACGCCGGATGTGATCGTGCTCGAGCGCGGCAAGCCGGCGCGGCTCAATTTCGTGCGCCAGGAATCGGCCTCGTGCAGCGAGATGGTGCTGATCCCGGCCTTCAACAAGAGCACGCAACTGCCCGAGGGGGAGACCGTCGCGGTCGAGTTCATGCCCGCCGAAACAGGGGAGTACGAGTTCGCCTGCCAGATGGGGATGCTGCGCGGCAAGCTGATCGTGGAGTGAGCGTCATGGGAAGCGGCGTCCCTTTCCGCGTGCTGACGATCAATGCCGGCAGCTCGTCGGTCAAGCTCGCGGTTTTCGACACCGCGGCCAACACGCAGCTCTTCAAGTCCGTGCTCGAGCGCGTGAGCTCGGTCGAGGACGCGGTGCGCGGAATCCCGGCGCTGCTCAAAGCGCAGGGCATCGCCGCGCCCGATGCGGTCGGGCACCGCGTGGCGCACGGGGGCGCGAGGTTCCGCGACGCCTGCGCGATCGATGCCGGCGTCATCGAGGCGATCGAGGCCTGCGTGCCGCTCGCGCCGATGCACAATCCTCTTGCGCTCGCGGGGATCAAGGCCGCCGCCCGCGCCTGGCCGGACGTGCCGCAGGTGGCGGTGTTCGATACCGCTTTCCACCAGACGATTCCCGAGCGCGCCGCGACCTACGCCGTGCCGCGGGCCTGGCGGGAGGCGGGCGTGAGGCGCTACGGCTTTCACGGCACCTCGCACAAGTACGTGATGCAGCGGGTGGCCGAGGAGCTGCGGACACCCCCCACGGAGCTGCGCATCATCAGTTGCCACCTCGGCAACGGCGCGAGCATCTGCGCCATCGAGCGCGGCGCGTCGGTCGACACCTCGATGGGCATGACCGCGCTCGAAGGGCTGGTGATGGGCACGCGCTGCGGCGACGTCGATCCCGGGCTCTTCGCCCATCTGGAGCGCACGCTCGGACTCTCCGCCGCCGGGATCGAGCGCTCGCTCTATCGCGAGAGCGGCCTCGCGGCGCTCTCCGGACTGGGCAACGACATGCGCGACATCGAGAAGCGCGCCGCCGAAGGCGACAGGAACGCGCAGCTCGCGATCCAGGTGTATGCGTACCGCGTGCGCAAGTACCTCGGCGCCTACGCCGCCGCCATGAGCGGTGTGGACGTCATCGCCTTCACCGGCGGCATCGGCGAGCACTCGGCCTCGATGCGCGCCCGCATTCTCTCCGGGCTCGAATTCCTGGGGCTCGCGCTCGACGAGGACCGCAACGCCGGCGTGCGCCTCGCCGATTCCGAGGCGCCGCAGATCCAGCGCGACAATTCGCGCGTGCGGGTCATCGTCACGCGCACGCGCGAGCAGTGGATGATCGCGCGCGAGACGGCGCGAATCCTCGCGCGCGAGACGGCGCCCGCGCAGGCGCCGGCGCCGATCCCGATCGCGGTTTCGGCGCATCACGTGCACCTGACGCAAGCCGCGGTCGAGCAGCTCTTCGGCGCCGGCCACCGGCTCACGCTGCGCAAGGCGCTGAGCCAACCGGGGGCCTGGGCGGCCGAGGAGACGGTGGACGTGATCGGCCCGCGCGGCGAGCTGGCCCGTCTGCGCGTGCTTGGGCCCTGCCGCGAAGCGAACCAGATCGAGATCGCCGAAACCGAAGCCTACAAGCTCGGCATTGACGCGCCGCTGCGCCTGTCGGGCGACACGCGCGGCACGCCGGTGGTGACGCTGCGCGGCCCCACGGGAAGCCTGCGCACCGAAGGGCTGATCGTCGCCAAGCGGCACATCCACATGAGCCCGCAGGACGCCGCGGCGCGCGGCCTGAAGCACGGCGACCTCGCCGAGGTGGCGGTCAACTCGGAAGGTAGGGACCTCGTATTCCGCGACGTGGCGATCCGCGTCGATCCGCAGTTCGTGACCGAGATGCACATCGACACCGATGAGGCGAATGCCGCGCATCTCGAGCACGGCGGCGCGGGAGAACTCGCGCCGGTCGAAGGCTGCAGCGCCCGTATCACCCGCTGCCATGCTCCGGAAGGCGCCGGGGACACATCCTGCTGTCTGCACGAGCCCGAGGACAGGCGGGCAGCCTGATCCTGTCGTTCTTATTATGAAGAACTGGAGGAAACCATGCTGAAAGATCTATTCATACTGGTACACCCGACGCTGGGCGTGCTCGGCGTGCTCGCGGCCCTGTGGGTGTTCGTCGAGGCGCTCAAGGTCAACGACGACACGCTCAGGCGCATGAAGATCGCCAGCGTGACGGTGGCGGTGCTCATGCTGCTCACCTGGCCGGCCGGCGGCGTCTGGGACAGCCTGTTCTACGGGGCCGACAAGGCGGTGATCGAGAAGGGTCCCTGGGCCTTCCTCGGCGACACGGCGATGGAGACCAAGGAGCACCTCTTCGTCATCGTGCTCCTTCTCTCCCTCTACCTGCCCATCGTCGTGTTCGCCGGCAACCTGCGCGCCAGCCGGGGCGCCCGTCTGCTGACGATGACCGTGGCCGGGCTGGTGGTGCTGTCCGGCCTGGCCATGGAAGGCGCCGGGGCGGTACTCGGCCTGTCGGTCAAAGTCGCCTTCTTCAATCTCATGGGAGCTTGAGCCATGTCAACCACGCACGCGATCAAGGACACCGGAGCGCCCGCTCATGCTGCCGGGCGGGAGAACAAGGACCCCGAGGCGATCGGCCGTCCGGTGGCTTCGTTCGGCCTCTCGTTCGCCGTCGCCGTGCTGGCGACCGCAGTCATTTTCGCCATCAAGGCAGCCGAGCCGGAACTGGACGAGTGGGCCGAGGAGGCCTTCGGCCACGCCTGGTTCTATCAGGCCGTGCTCGCGCTCGTCCTGTTCTTCGGACTCGGCTTCATTCCAATGGGCGGCCGGCTCGGCGGTCGCGGCGTCGCCGCCATCGTCATCGGCTCGACGGTCGCGAGCGGGCTCATCATCCTCGCGGCCGCCGCCGCGTTGGCGCTGGGATAGGGTTGCATCGGGTGACGCAGCAAACAAAAGGAGAACACCGTGGAGTGGTTATCACAAAATTGGGTATGGGTCCTGATTGGCGTGGCATTTGTGGCGATGCACCTGTTTGGCCATGGCCACGGCGGGCATGGCGGCGGCGGACATGGCGGCGGGGGGCATGGCGGCGGCGACGGCGGTCATGGCGAGCAGCCTGACAGCCGCGCGGCGTCAAACGCGCCGGAAGCAGCCATTGATCCCGTGAGCGGCGAAGCGGTGCGCACCGCCCAGGCGCTGACTTCGCTCTACCAGGGAAAGATCTATTACTTCGCCTCGAAGGAAAACCG